>JAYVTX010000129.1:0-4125 GCA_043788425.1 Rhodospirillales bacterium | reverse complement strand
CTCGCCTTCATCGGTACCGATCCGCTGGTTGCGCATAATGCGCCGTTCGATTTCGGCTTTTTGGACATGGAGTTCGGCCGGCTGGGCCACCCGCCCCTTGCCCGCGAGCGGATGATTTGCACACTCGCACTGGCAAAGGCACGGTTTCCGGGATTGCCCAACAGTCTCGATGCGCTGTGCCGGCGGTTTGGCATCGATCTGTCCGACCGCGTGTTGCACAACGCACTCCTCGACTGCCGATTGCTGGCCGACGTTTATGTGGAGTTGACGGGCGGACGCCAGCGGGGCCTTAGCCTGGCAACGGACGGGGATGGCGGAATGCCAGCGGTAAGCTATCGATTGACGGGTGCCTGGGCACCACGTGCCATCGTACCTGACGCCGCCGCACTGGCCCGCCATGACGCGTTTGTCGCGCGGCTGAAGGCACCGGTTTGGCTGGCATGACCACGATGAGCCCGGCGCAGCGCCGAAACTTTACGTGGCAATGCATCGGGTTGGCCCTGTTGGTCGCAGCGCTTATCGGACTGGGATCGGCGCTGCCGGCGCGGGCTGGGCGGTCGATGGCGCGGCTCAGCCACAATGCCAGCGTAACCCGGCAACAGATCGCCGCCGCAAACCAATTGCAGCAGCACCTGCTAGACGCCGAAACCAGCCAGCGCGGCTATTTGCTGACCGATCGATCCGACTACCTGAAACCCTTCGCCGACGCCGCGTCGCTTATCGAACCGGACCTGGAGAAGTTACGCGCTGGCAGTGCCAACACGCCGTGGATGATGGCGGAGGTGGCGGCATTGATCCCACTGGCCGTCAGCAAGCTCACCGAATTACGCGAGACGGTTGCGCAAGCGCAGGCGGGGGACCGGGCGGGCGCGATGGGAATTGTCACCACCGATTACGGCAAGCGGCTGATGGATGATATCCGCACCCGGGTCGAGCGGCTGACCGATCGCTTGGACCAAGCCGATATGGACCAGTCAGCCCTGTTGCAGGACCGGCAGGCACGGCTGACCCTGATGACACAGGCCGCGACCATGGTGGGTATTATGCTGCTTGGTGTCGCACTCGTCATCGCACTCTGGAATCGCGCGTTATTGGCCACCACGCAGTTGGGCCAGCGGGTAGTCAGCGATCGCCTGGCCGCCGCGATCGACCGTATCCGCGATGGCATTGCCGTATTCGACGCGCAGGACACGCTGATCCTACGCAATGATCAATTGGCGCGCGTGCTCGGCCTGACGCCGGAACAGGCGCATTTGGGCCGGACCTGGGCGTCATTGGCAGCAGCCGCGGAGCTGGACCCAGCCACCGCGTTCACGAGTAACCAGGACGAGCCGGCCGAAATAGTA
Source organism: Rhodospirillales bacterium (assembly GCA_043788425.1). Taxonomy (GTDB): domain Bacteria; phylum Pseudomonadota; class Alphaproteobacteria; order Acetobacterales; family Acetobacteraceae; genus JANPPS01. Next base: position 2,779 of record JAYVTX010000129.1, on the reverse strand, counting down.
CTGAACGGCCGTACGCTTGAGGTCCGGCTAGGCGAAATGCCGGATGGCGGCCGGATATTGTCCGTGGCCGACATCACGCGCCGGGTCACGGCAGAGGAGATCGCACGCCATGCGCATAAGATGGAGGTGCTGGGCCAGATGACCGGCGGCATCGCGCACGATTTCAACAATCTGCTGCAAGTCGTGTCTGCCAACCTCGAATTGGCCGGCAACCGGTTGGCGCGCGCTGAGCGGCCGGACGCCTGGATCCAAACTCGGCTCGACGCCGCCCGGTCCGGCGTCATCCGCGGTGCACGCCTAACCCAGCATCTACTGGCGTTTGCCCGCCGCCAGCCGCTGGCACCCGAATCTGTCGACCCAAGCCGCCTTCTGATCGGTCTGGAGGACATGCTGCGCCGGACGGTGGGCAGCCCGATCGAACTGCAGCTAGTCACCAGCGGCGGCCTATGGCCGGTGCGTGCCGACCCAAACCAGATCGAGAATGCTCTGCTGAATTTGGCATTAAATGGGCGCGATGCGATCGGCACCAGCGGCACTGCGAATGGCTGTCTGACGATCGAGGCGACGAATGCGACGCTCGATGCCACCTACGCGGAACAGGCCGGCGACGTGACGGCCGGGGCGTATGTCGTTTTCTCCGTGACCGATAATGGCACCGGCATGAGCCGGGATCAGATCGCGCGCGCGACCGAGCCGTTCTACACGACCAAACCCGATGGCCAGGGAACCGGCCTGGGCCTGTCGATGGTGTTCGGCTTTGCCAAGCAGTCGGGTGGGCACTTCAAGCTGTATAGCGAGGAGGGTCGCGGGACCACGGCCAAGCTCTATCTGCCACGGTCGGATACACCTGCCGACAGCGCCCTCTCACCCGCCGGAACCGATCAAAGGCGCGGCACCGGTGAGATCATCTTACTTGTCGAAGACGACTTGACCGTCCGCACCAGCGGGGCGGAGGTGCTGCGTAGCCTAGGCTATTCTGTGGTGGAGGCACCGTCGGCCGCGGACGCGCTAGCCTTGATCATGCAGGGGCTACGGCCAAACGTCCTGTTCACAGACGTTGTGATGCCGGGCCGGCTGAATGCGCGGTCATTGGCCGAACGGGCGGTGTCGATCGTGCCTGGTCTGCCGGTGCTGTTCACGTCTGGCTACACCCAGAACGCGATCGTTCATAACGGCACGCTCGACGCCGGGATTACCCTGATCAGCAAGCCGTGGCGGCTGGACGAGCTGGCCCGGGCGCTACGGCGCGCGCTGGACGAACCCCGGCCCGCTTCGCCAACCCCCGCTTCGCCCACCCCCGCTTCGCCTATTCCTGCTCCGGCCGTCCGCGCTGCCCGAACAGTGCTGCTGGTCGAGGACGAGCCGTTGATCCGCATGACGACGGCCGACACGCTAACCGACCTCGGCTACGACGTGATTCAGGCCGCGGACGGGGCGGAGGCGCTGGCCCAAACGCAGGCGGCCGATTTGGTGTTGCTGGACCTGGGCCTGCCGGACATGCCGGGGCTGGTGGTGGCAGAGCGGATGCGCGCGGCCCATCCCGGATTACGGATCGTAATCGCATCCGGGCAGGCTGCCGCGACGCCGGGGTATCGGTGGCTGCCAAAGCCGTATGACGCCGCGGCGCTAACATCGGTTCTGGCCCAGGCCTGGTCGGACCCGGCATGACCGGCGCCGACGCGGCCCGCGCCTACCTTAAGTGGTTGGAGCAGGACCGGCGCGCGTCACCCCATACGATGGACGCCTATCGTCGGGACCTTGCTGCATTTCTAGGGTTTGTTACCCTGCATTGCGGGGCCGAGCCTGATTGCACGGCCCTGGCCGGGTTGCGGGTGGCCGACCTGCGGGCGTGGCTGGCGCATCAGGCAGGGGCTGGGCTTACGGCGGCGACGCGGGCGCGGCATTTGGCAGCCGTACGCGGCCTGTTTCGCTATCTGGCCCGGCACCACGGCGTCACGAACCCGGCTGTCACCCTGATTGGCACGCCCCGACGTGCTGCACCGGTGCCCCGCGCGCTTACGCCCGATTCGGCGCTACAGGTTACCACCACGATCGGCGATAATGCGTCCTGCTCCTGGGTTGCCGCCCGTGATACGGCGCTATTTACCCTGCTGTACGGGGCCGGCCTGCGAATTGCCGAGGCGCTGGCGCTCAATCTTCGCGATGTCGAAGCGGGTGCCACGGCATTGCGCGTGCTTGGCAAGGGACAGAAGACCCGGATCGTGCCGTTGCTGCCGGCCGTGACGGCGGCCATGGAGCAATGGCGGGCTGTCCACCCGGGTGGCACCGCCTATTTCCCGGGTGTACGCGGACGCAGGCTAAATCCCGGCGTCGTACAGCGAACAATGCGGGTTTTTGCACAACAGGCCGGGTTAACCGGCGCGACCCCCCACGCACTTCGCCACAGCTTCGCCACTCATTTACTGGCGGGGGGGGCGGACCTGCGATCGATACAAGAATTGCTGGGCCACGTTTCACTGTCGACGACGCAGCGCTACACCCAGGTTGACGCCGGGCAGTTGCGTGCGGTGTGGGACCGCACGCATCCGCGAGGATAGGACTACTCTTCCTCGTCTTCCTCGTCGGCTCCGTCATCCCCATCAGCCTCATCGATCCCGGGGACTTCGTCTTCGTCTTCGTCTTCATCCTCGTCGTCGTCTAGGTCATCCTCATCCTCGTCTTCATCCTCATCCTCGTCCTCGTCCTCGGGGTCCTGCAGGTCCCCTGCCGCTGGCTTATCGCCGTGGTCGAGCGCATCGAGCGACGTTTCCAAAAGATC
>JAYVTX010000128.1:0-22237 GCA_043788425.1 Rhodospirillales bacterium | reverse complement strand
GTTCATTCAGAGCCGTGACGGCTCTGAATGAACGAAAGCTGGTCTAGTACCGCTCAAACACCTTCTGACGCTGGGCGCTGCCATCTCGGCCATTGCTTTCTGGGCCGTCGGCTGCCGGCAGCACATCGCACGCATCAACCAGGGCGATGCGGGAACGGTGCTCGATGCCATGCTGCGCGGCGTGCGCGTGACCCGCCGGCATCCGTTGATGGCCTGGGTCTTGGCCACGGCCGGCGTGCTAAACGGCACGTGGTACCTGGCGCTTTTTTGGCACTGCCGCTGATGCTGGCCCGGGACGGTGTCGGCCAGGTCGGGTTCGGTCTGGTGATTTCGGCCTATGGCGTTACCAACCTGCTGGCCAACCTCGTACTCGGCAGCCGCCCGATGACGGCGCGTCCGGGCCGGCAGATTTGCGCCGCTGACGTGGTACTTGGTGCCGGCACTATCCTGATTGCAGCGTCGCACCTGCTGCCACCCGAATGGCGGCTGGCAGGGGCGATGCTGGGTGCAGCGGCCTGGGCCGCGGGCGGCCCGATGCAGGACATCCTAGTTGCGGTCCTGCGCCAAACCGCCTTCGCAGCGCCGGACGTGCCATCGGTCATGCGGGCGCATTTGGGCGTGTCACAACTCGGGTTGCTGATTGTCATGCTGCTGGCACCACCGCTGCTGGGTGCCATTTCGCCCGCCTGGGTCATCGCCGGCGCGAGGTCGACCTATCTGCTCATGGGCGTGGGCGGGCTACGACGCTTTGCGAAGGCATGACGACTTTGGATAGACAACGTCATCATGCCCTACCTGTTGTTTTGGGAGCAGCTTAAGGGCTGGGGTGATAGACTTCAGGACATGCCGCTCTACTGAATAAGCCGCATCAGGGTTTCCAGCCGGTCGGCGTCGGCCGGTGGTTTGTCGGGGCGGAGCCGGGCCACGCGGGGGAAGCGAAGTGCCACGCCGGATTTATGCCGATTGCTGCGCTGCGCCGCATCAAACGCGATCTCCAGCACGAGGCCACGCTCTACCTCACGCACCGGGCCGAACCGGGCGACGGTGTGGTTGCGGATCCAGCGGTCCATCTGCACGAGTTCCGCATCGGTGAAGCCAGAATACGCCTTACCGACCGGTACCAATTCGCCGTCCTCACGCCATAGGCCGAACGTGTAGTCACTGTAGTAACTACTGCGTTTGCCGTGGCCGCGTTGCGCGTACATCACCACCGCGTCGATCGTCAGCGGGTCGCGCTTCCATTTCCACCACTGCCCCTTTGGCCGGCCCGGCACGTACGGGCTGTCCCGCCGTTTCAGCATCAATCCCTCGATCGACGCAGCACGGGTGCCGTCCCGGATCTCCGATAAGTCGCTAACCGTCGTGAACGGGATCAGCGGCGACAGGTCCATGACCGGCGCGGGATTGGCGGTGACCCATGTTTCAAGCCGGGCACGGCGGTCGTCAAAGCCCAGGGCACGCAGGTCTTCGGCCCCATCAAACAACAGATCGTACAGCCGCACATGCACGGGGAACTCGCGCAGCATCTTGGCACCCGGCGCCTTTCGGTTCAGGCGTTGTTGCAGGTCGGCAAACGGCGCTACAACGCCGCCCCGCACCACCAGCAATTCGCCATCCAGCACGCCCTGAAAATCCATGGCGGCCACGATCTCCGGAAATGCGCCGCTTACGTCATCCGCACCGCGGGAGTAGATGCGCGCGCCCCCGGCCGTGCTGACGAGCTGCACGCGGATGCCGTCCCATTTCCACTCCGCCCTGAACTGCGCAGGGTCGAGCACCGCAATGTCCGGCGGCTCCAGCGGATGCGCCAGCATGGGCGGGCGGAACACGGGGGCACCGGCCGGGTCGGGGCGTGGGCCCACACCCTGCAACCAGGCAAATAGCGTCGCATAGGGCGGGGTCAGGCCGTGCCATACCTCCTCCACGTCATCGGCTGCCACACGGCCATCGGCCAGCTCCGCCAGCGCCACCTTCGCCAACCGGGCGGACGCACCAACCCGCAGCGATCCGGTAATCAGCTTCAGCAGCGCATACCGGACGGATGGGCCGGACGCATCCAGCCAGCCGGCAACGACAAAGGGCAGCTCTGCTTTGGGGGTGTCATGCAGCGCCTGTACAACTTCCGTCATTGTGGGTGGGGACGCGTTGGTTTGCCGGCCGGGCCAGATCAAAGCCACTGTTTCAGCCAGATCGCCCACGTAATCGTGCGACATACCGAACAGGATCGTGTCCGTCCGCTCCTCGGCCAGCGCCCGAATCATCGCGGGCTTGGCGGCGGCGAACTTCAGCTCGTCCGTCAGTGCAGCCAGGCCGTACCCTCGATCCGGGTCGGGCTGGGTGGCGAAATAGCGGCGCAGCAGCGCGATCTTGCCCAGCCGGCCCGGCGTGAACACCAGGCGTTCCAGCAGGTCCGCAAACGCGATCACGCGGCTTCTGTCGCGGCTTCGGCGTGCGCCACATCCTCATCATCCTCGCCATAGCCCAGCAGGCGCAGCGCCCGGCCGCGTACCCCGCGTAAACCGGCCGCATGAATCAGCGCATCCTCCCGCCCATGGGTCACCCATATTTCAGGTGCTGCGACCTCGTCCACCGTCGCCAGCAGCTCGTCCCAATCGCAATGATCGCTGATGACCAGCGGCAGCTCGACCCCTTTGCTACGTGCCCGCTGCCGCACGCGCATCCAGCCACTAGCGACGCAGACGACGGGGTCGGCCAGGCGCCGGGCCCACCGGTCGGCAACGGCGCTGGGTGGAGCGATGACGATGGCACCCGCCAGCTTCTCCCGGGCAGTTACGGTGGCCGGAAGCAACTGGCCCAGCGGCACCCCCAACCGTTCATACGCCGCACATAGCGGCGCCTGCGCGCCATGTAGGTAAATGGGCGCGTCCCATCCCGCCTGGCGCAGCAGCGCGATCACCCGCTGCGCCTTACCCAACGCATACGCGCCGATGACGTGCGTGCGGTCGGGGTACAGGGCGACGCTGGCCAGCAGGCGCGCGATCTCATCGGCGGCAGGCGGATGCCGGAACACGGGTAGGGCAAACGTGGCCTCGGTCACGAACACATCGCAGGGGATAGGGATAAACGGGCGGCAGGTCGGGTCGGCGCTGCGTTTGTAGTCGCCGCTAACCACGGCGCGCGCGCCACGCCACTCCATCGCGACCTGTGCACTGCCCAGTACATGCCCGGCCGGCTCCATCCATACCGACACGCCACCGACGCTAATGGTCTCGCCATACCCCAGGATTTGTGGCGACCCGGCCCGCCCGGCGCCCATCCGCACGTCCATGATGGCCATCGTTTCTGCCGTAGCCAGGAAGTGATTATGGCCCGGCCGGGCATGATCGGCGTGGGCGTGGGTGATTATTGCACGGTCGACGGGCCGGACAGGGTCGATATAAAACCCGCCCGGCTCGCAAAACAGGCCGTCCGGCAGGACCTTCAGCCAGGTCTCCGGATGCGGCCCCACCCAATTAACCTGGCTTGCGTGCCGGGTCCGTCTGCAACGGCACCGGCACCCAGCGCAGGCCCTCCCCAGACTGGATCAGCATCAGCACCGATTTGCGGTTGAGCTTGCGATACTTTTCCAGCCGCGCAGCGACGTCGGCGGGAGTGGTAACCGGCTCCTGCTGCACTTCCACAATCACGTCACCAGGCTTCAGCCCTCGGCCGGCCGCCGTGCCATCGACAGAGACGTCGGTCACGACGACGCCCTTTTGCCCAGCTTGCAGCTTGTACTTGTCCCGCAGTTCATCCGAGATCGCGGCCAAACGCGCGCCGAGGCCGGCGATCTCACTCGTGGCAGGCGGGGTTGGCGTGCCGGGTCGGTCGGGGGCACTGGCTTGCTGTATGTCGTCCGGCAGCTCACCGACCGACGTCTGCAGCGTGATCTGCTTGCCATCGCGCCAGACGAGGACGGGCACTTCCTTGCCGATCGCAGTCTCGGCGACAATCCGCGGCAGGTTCTTCATCTCCTTCACATCCTGGTTGTTGAACCGCAGGATGACGTCGCCGCTTTTGATCTTTGCCACGTCGGCCGGCCCGCCATCGTTCACGCCGGCAACCATGGCACCCTGGCTGTCCCGCAGCCCAAGCCCCTCGGCTATATCTGGCGTTACCTGCTGAATTCGTACGCCCAACCAGCCCCGGCGGGCGTGGCCGAACTCCTTCAGCTGTGCCACGACGTTCTTGGCCAAGTTGGCTGGTACCGAAAACCCAATCCCGACCGAACCGCCCGATGGCGAGTAGATCGCCGTGTTAATGCCGATAACCTGCCCATCCATATTGAATAGCGGTCCGCCCGAGTTGCCACGGTTGATAGCCGCATCGGTCTGGATGAAATCGTCATAGGGCCCCTGCCGAATGTCCCGCCCACGGGCGCTTACAATTCCGGCGGTAACCGAGCCACCCAAACCAAACGGATTACCGATCGCCAGCACCCAGTCGCCGACGCGCGATGCATCGCTGTCGCCAAACGGCACAAATGCGAGCGGCTTATCGGTTTCGACCTTCAGTAGCGCCAGATCGACCCGCTCATCCTTGCCGACCAGCCGGGCCTTGAGGGTCGTATTGTCCTGTAGCGTCACGCTAATCTCATCCGCACCGTCGATTACGTGGTTGTTGGTGACGATGTAGCCGGCCGGATCGATGACGAAGCCGGAGCCGAGGCTCATGGCGCGGCCACCACCCTCATTGGGCGAACCGGGGCGGCGGGGCGCGCGGTTTTCACCCTGGCCCGGACCACCCTGGCCCGGACCATTCAGACCGCCACCTTGGCCGGGATGGTTCTTCTCCATAAAATCTTTGAAGAACTGTTCGAACGGCGAGCCCGGCGGGAACGTCGGCACCTCTGGCCCACCACGGTCGGCCCGCGCCTGCGCCGCCTGGGTGGAGGAGATGTTCACCACCGCCGGCAGAAGCTTCTCGGCCAGATCGGCAAAACTCTCCGGAGCACTCCGGGCATAAGCCGGCGAATTAAGCACCGGTACAATTACCGCCGGTGCCAGGAACACGCTAGCCAAGGCGGCCGCGCGTAGGGTGCGTACAAGCATTGTTAACTCCAATCCAACTGCGGACATACGCGCATGCACGGCAGGCCCCACGCCGGGTGAGGGAATGTTATTTCGGCGGTTCCCGTAGCAAACGCAGGAAGTCGTTATCGGGCGTCAGCACCATGCGTGACTGGCCGTTGGCGAACACCTCGCGATAGGCCTGCAGCGTGCGGTAGAACCGGTAGAACTCAGGATCGCGCTGATAGGCCTCGGCGAAGATTTTTGTGGAGGCCTGCTCCCCCTCGCCGCGTAGGCGGTCCGCTTGGCCGCGCGCTTCGGCTAACAGAACCGTCCGGTCGCGCTCAGCGTCGGCCTTGATCCGGGCCGACGCCTCTGCACCCTCCGCCCGGGCCTGCTTGGCGATCCGGTCACGCTCGGATTTCATACGCAACAGAATGGCCTGCGTGTTCTCTGTCGGAAGGTCCGCGCGACGCAGCCGTACATCCTCGATCGTCACGCCAAACGCCCTCATCTCCCCCGCAACCTGATCGCGGATTAGACCCATGATCCGTGGCCGCTCTGCCGACAGCACGTTCAGCAAGGTCTCGTTGCCCAACACGCGCCGCAGGCTGGATGTAACGACTGAGTTAAGCCGCGCCTTTACAGCGTCCTCCGCCGGACCGACGGCCTGATAGTACAAAAGCGGGTCGGTGATACGGAACCGCGTAAAGCTGTCTACAATCAAACGGCGCTGATCATTTAAAATAACTTCCTCACCGGGCGACTGATAATCTAGCAACCGCCGATCAAACGAAATTACGGACTGCACGAACGGGATCCGGGCATTGATCCCCGGCTGCGTGATCACCCGCACTGGTTGACCAAACTGCGTGACCAATACCTGCTCAGTCTGGGTTACTGTAAACAAGCTGGCACTCAGGACAAACAGCAGCGCCAGCACGATGACAAGCGGGATCGCGGTCATGCGGCTCATTTCGGGGTCACCCGGTTCGGATCGAGCGGCAGATACGGTACGATTCCCTGCAGCTTATCATCGACAATGATCGACGGTGTCTTGGTCAGAATCTCCTGCATCGTTTCAATATACAAGCGGCGAGCGGTCACGTCCTTGGCCTGCGAATAGGCCTCGTAAACGCTTATGAAGCGCTGGGCCTGGCCAGACGCCTGGGCGATGCTGGCCTGGCGCGCACCGTCCGCCTCCGCCGTCAACCGCGCAGCCTCACCCCGGGCATTTGGAATGATGTCGTTGCGGAAGCTTTCGGCCTCATTGCGGGCACGCTCGGCGTCGGTATTGGCACGCTGGACATCGCGGAAGCTTTCGATCACGGCCTCTGGCGGATCGACCTTCTGCAACTGTACCTGCGTGATTTCGATGCCGGCACCATAGCGATCGAGCACGGCCTGTGCGCCAGTTGCAACCGACTGCTCGATCCGGGCGCGTGCCTCGGTCAAGGCGGGCTGGATGGGCGTCTTGCCGATTACCTCGCGCATCAGGCTTTCGGATACGGATTTGACCGTCTGCTCCGGATTGCGGGCATTGAACAGGAATGCGCCGGCGTCACGAATGCGCCAAAACACGCTGAACTGAATATCAATAATGTTCTCATCGCCGGTCAGCATCAGCGCTTCCTCCGGAACCTCCCTCGACGGTCCGTCACGGGTTACGCGGCTACGGAAAACACCACCAGTATCGGTGCCGGAGCTTACCCCAACCTCCGTCCGGATCACGCGCGTCACGGCGGGGGTCAGCGCCTGTTCGACCGGCCAGGGCAGGTGATAATTCAGGCCGGGCAGCGTTGTGCGCTGGTACGCGCCGAACCGCAGCACCACGCCCTGCTGATCCGGCTGCACGCGATAGAACCCGCTGACGAGCCAGACTACGACGCCGACCAGGAACACCAGCGCCAGCAGACGCGCATTGGACTGGCGGCTCGGCCCACCCGGCACAAACCGGCGTGCGGAATTCTGCAGGCGGGCAATCATCTCATCCAGGTCGGGCAAGCCCCCCGGGTTGTTCCCATTGCCGCCACCACCCCAGGGACCCCGGTTGGGCCCGCGCGGCGGAGGGTTGCCGCCAGGGTTGCCCCAGGGGCCGCCGCCGTTATTCCAAGACATTGCTCTTCACTCTCCTGGATCGGTGCCCGGGCACCCTGTCGGCTATCCCGGTGTTTGCAGCATTCCGTGTGGGACGCCATATCGTTTGCAGCCAGCTGGCATATTGACCGGCTAGGCCATTATTACAAGGAAAGTGGCATGCTGGATGGGCTACGCGCGGCGCTAGCGGCGTTGCAGGACCCGGCGACCGGCCAGGACCTGGTTACGGCCGGCGTGATCGACAGCCTGGACGTGACCGACGGTCATGCGCGGCTCGCTTTGCGTACCGATCGTGCGCATGCCGCAGCGATGGATACCGTCCGGGCCCAGGCGGAGGCGATCCTGGTGCGTCAGCCCGGCGTGCGCGCGGCCACCGCCATCCTGACCGCCCATCGTCCGGCACCCCGACCCGCACCGGGCGCACCGCCGGAAGGCCGGCCGCTGCTGATGCAATCTGCCCGGCATATCATCGCCGTGGCGTCCGGTAAGGGTGGTGTTGGCAAATCGACCGTCGCGGTAAACCTGGCCGTGGCCCTCGCCCGGCAGGGGCTGGCGGTCGGGCTGCTGGATGCCGACGTCCATGGTCCCAGCCTGCCACGCATGCTGGGCGCGCAGGGAAGACCCGAACTGGTGAACAAACAGATGGTTCCGCTGGAGGCGTGGGGTCTGAAAGCCATGTCGATCGGCTTCCTGGTGGCTGCGGATACGGCCATGATCTGGCGTGGCCCCATGGTGATGAGCGCGCTGGAACAGATGCTGGGTCAGGTCGCGTGGGGGCCGTTGGATGTGCTGGTTGTCGACATGCCGCCGGGCACGGGCGATGCGCAACTGACGATGGCGCAGCGGGTGAGCCTGACGGGCGCCGTGATCGTCAGCACGCCGCAGGACATGGCGCTGATGGACGCCCGGCGCGGGGTCCGCATGTTCGAAAAGACCCGCGTGCCCGTACTGGGCATCGTTGAAAACATGAGTGTATTTTGTTGCCCCAATTGCGGCCACCGGACCGAGTTGTTCGGCCATGGTGGTGCGCGGCGGGAGGCGGAGGCACTGGGCGTGCCGTTCCTGGGCGAAATCCCGCTGCTGCTGGATGTCCGGACCGCGGGCGACGCCGGTACGCCCATCGTAGCCAGCGCGCCCGGTAGCCCCGCTGCACAGGCTTTTACCGCCATCGCCAACCGGGTGTGGGGCGCGCTGCGGTGACAGAGCCTTTGCCAGATTCTGCCAGGCCAGGTCGTCTTACTAGATGAACAGATGCTAGCTAGATTACGCGGCCGCGGGCCAGGTGTTCGCCGGTGGCAGTACCGGCCGATACCCGGGCACGCCGATTCGCCAAGGATTAAGCAGCGTTACGCACCGGTTCGGGTGTTAAAAGCGGCACAAGCTCAATCCGCACCCCCTTCGCATCATCATTGGATACCTGGCACGTACCGGCCGCGTGGTGCCCGCCACCGCCGTAATGCGGGCATATCGCGCCGACATCGACCGGGGAACTGCGATCAAGGATCGATTTTCCGATCGCGAACACGGTGTTTTCTTTTCGGACGCCCCAAAGGACGTGCATCGAAATGTCACATTGGGGGAACAGGGCGAAGACCATAAAGCGATTGCCGGCGTAGATCACCGGCTCCGCGCGGAGATCAAGGATCGCGAGCCAACCGATGACGGTTGTGCAGCGGTGCAATTGCTCGATGAACAGAGTGCGGTGGGCCGTATAAAGTTCGGTCCGTTCCGTCACATCCGGCAGCGCTAGGATGTCATGTATCGTCAGGTCCCGGCTTTGCTCGATAAGCTGGATCATCAGAGCGTAATTCGAGATACTGAAGTTGCGAGAGCGGCCCAGTCCCGTGCGGGAATCCATCAAGAAATTGAGCAGCACCCAATCCGTAGGCGAAAGGATCTCCTCGAGGCTGAACGCGGCAGAGTCGGCCTTATCAACAGCGGCCATCAAGTCGGGCTGTACCCGCGGAAACGCTACTTTCCCGCCGAAGAAGTTGTGGACGACCCGGGCAGCCGACGGTGTTCACGCGTCGATTACATAGTTCGGCATACTTTGCCCATCGAGCCGCAGCACCTTGCTGGCATGGTGGCCAAAGGCCAGGTGGCAGCCAGTGACATACGGCAGGTTGGCGATGATATCGCGCGCGGTGATTGGGAAGACCCGGTCCTGCATATCCTTTGGATGAACGAACTTGATCTCGTGGCACCAGTGATCCCCGCTGACTGCGCTATTTAGACGGCAAGCTTTTAAGGCGTCGTTAAAGAACCGGTTCCGACATGCCTTCGATCGCGGCTCCGCGGTTCCCTCGCAACTGGCAGCCCGTCGCCACGAGGGTTGATTGAAACTATCCTTATGTGCCCCGGCTAACAGTGCTGGGCACCGGCCCGGCCAGGGCCGGTAGGTTGGGTCTCTTTTTAAGCAGCACAGGCCTAAGGTGGCGCAGGTCAAGTAGCGTCAGTCTGCTACTAAAGAGTGCATCACGTTCATGGAGGCATAACCAAAAATGACAAGGAAATCACGGTTCCGCGACTAGTCTAATCTTTGATACAGTGGCATCTTGATGGTACCGGATCGGTTGTTGGGAGAAAGTCTATGCGCTTTGCAGAAATCGGCCAGCAACTAAGGGCCTACCGCCTTGAGTCGGGCCTGCGCGCAGAAGAGATTGCAGCCCGCCTAGGTGTTTCGCGTGCGGCGCTTTACCGATACGAAAAGGGCGAAGTTATCAAGCTCGATACCGTCAAACGGCTCGGTGAGCTGCTGAAGGTTTCCCCGCTCTCTCTACTCGGCATCGGTGTCGAATATTACAGCCGCTCCGTCGGATATATCGAGCGGGTACGGCAGATCGAGGAAACGGCGGACCAAGTGCTGCAGGCCTCTGTCGGCTACTGCTACCTGACCACCTCAGACCAGTTTGACGCTGTCCTTGCCGGGGCCTTGAACGAATTTGCGGATGCGGGCGGTGCAGACAGGGCAACGCTGAAAGCAACCTCCGACCAGGTTATGGGCCTGCTGGCAGCGCGGAAGCGGAGCTATTCGCAGCGCCGGTTCAACATCATCTCGATCCTGTCCGGCGCCGGCGTTCGGGCGTTTTTGGCGCACGGCGTGTTGGCCGGGGCACCGCTATCGGACGCCATGCGGGCCAAGTGCCGGCGGGCGGCCGCGGCGGAAATGGCGATGGTGGCCGATCTGATGGACAAGGAGCCGATGGGCCTGCAATTCGGTCTGCTGCCGAATGCCGAGGCGGGGAACAGCTTCAAAATCGTCCGCAACCGCGACCGCGCGACCCTCGCCGCCAGTCCGTTCCGGCCCGATAGCATCCCGAACCAGCAAACCGGCGTCGCCATGATCACGGGCGCCGATGAGGCTGTCGGTGCGCATCAGCGCGTGGCGGAGGCGATGTGGCGTGACGCAACCAAGGGTCCTGCCGCCGCCGCCGCGCTGCGTGACATGCTGACAGCCGCCGCAGAGTAGCGTCTGCCGCTTTGACGGGCGGGGCGGCTGCATTACACGGGACGTATGACACTGCCGTTCCACCCAGACGTAAAGATCGTTTCAGAACAGACTGTCTGGTCTGGACGCTTCCGGGTCGATGTCGTGCAGTTCCGCCATCGCCGGTTCGATGGCACGCTATCGGGCCTGCGCACGTGGGAGCTATTCCGCCGGGGCCGGGCCGCCGCCGTGCTGCCGTATGACCCCGTCCGCGACCGCGTCGCCCTGATCGAGCAGTTCCGCCTGCCCGCGCTGGCCGCTGGCATGGTCCCGACCATGGTCGAAATCCCTGCCGGCCTGTGTGACGCGGATGAGGACCCGGCCGCCACCGCCCGGCGTGAGGTGACGGAGGAGAGCGGCCTCAGCCTCGGCCCCCTACACGAAGTCGGGCAGTTCCTGCTGACACCCGGCGGCTCGGACGAGCAATGCACGTTGTTCATCGGCCAGGCCGACCTGCCCGATGGACCGGTAACTTCCGGGGGCCTGGACGCCGAACAGGAAGACATTCGCCTAAAGATCATGGACGCCGGCGACGCGATCGAACAGGCCATCGCCGGCGCATACCCCAATTCAGTAACGGCCATCGCCCTGCTATGGCTGGCAGCACGGCGCGATTGGTTGCGGCAGGAGTGGGCGTCATGGAACAGCTAGTTACCCCGGAATGGCTGCACGGGCAGATCGGCACGCCCGGTTTGATAGTGTTCGACGCCACGTTCTTCCTACCCAGTGAGCACCGGGACGCGGCCGCAGAGTTCCGGGCGGCGCATATCCCCGGCGCGCTATTTTTCGATATTGGTGTTGTGGCCGACCCGGATACGGCGCTGCCGCACATGGTGCCCTCGGCCGGGCGGTTCCAAACGCTGTTGCGGGCGATGGGTGTATCCGATGACAGCCGGGTGGTTTTCTACGACCAGAAGGGCGTGGCGACATCCCCGCGGGGTTGGTGGTTGATGGGCCTGTTTGGCCACGACCGGGCGGCGGTGCTAGATGGCGGGCTGCCGGGTTGGGTCGCGGCGGGATATGCGACAGAGGCTGGGGACGCCCTACCCCGCGCACCCGGAACAATAACGGCCCGGCTGCGGACAAGCCGGCTGCGAAGCCTGGGTGACATGCTGGACGGATCGCCCGCGCTGGTCCCCCCGCTAGTTATTGATGCCCGGGGTGCCGCACGTTTTCATGGGACCGAACCGGAACCGCGCGCTGGCCTACCCGGCGGCCATATGCCAGGCGCGGTCAACATCCCCAGCAGCACCGTTACCGCCGGTGGCCGCATGTTGGCGCCCGCGGAACTACGCCGCATGTTTCAGGCCGTGGGCGATGACGGGACCCGGCCCGTGGTGACATCGTGCGGCAGCGGCGTGACAGCGACCGTATTGACCTTTGCCCGTACCGTCGCGGGCTTGCCGCCGGGCGCCGTCTATGACGGATCTTGGACCGAATGGGCGTCGCAGCCCGACACTGTAAAGGAGATTGGCTGATGCCCGATCATACCCCACCCCACGCGCCAGCCGGCCTAGGTACCCGCATGTCCCATGCCGGGCGGGCGGGTACAAAGGCGTACGGGTTCGTCAATCGGGGGGTCGAGCGGGGGTCGACCGTGCTGTACCCGACCGTCGCCGATCGGCGTGCGGCCGGCGCAAAGCGGCTCGAACAGGCAATGATCTACGGCGTGATGGGCAACCCGACCCATTACGCGCTGGAAGACGTCGTGGCGGAGATCGAGGGTGGGACGCGCTGCCAGATCACCAGCTCCGGCCTGTCCGCCGTTACCACGCCGTTGCTGGCCTATCTTGGCGCTGGCGATCACATGCTAATGCCCGACAGCGTCTATGGCCCGGCGCGCAACTTTGCGGATGGCATGCTGGCGCGGATGGGTGTTGCGACCACGTACTATCCGCCCACAATCGACGCCGCCGGGTTGGCGTTACTGATGCGTCCCAATACCAAGGTGCTGTATTTGGAGAGCCCGGGCAGTCACACGTTTGAGGTTCAGGACGTACCCGCTTTATGCGCCGTCGCGCACGCCCACGGGGCCGCCACGATGCTGGACAATACGTGGGGCATCCACTTCTTCCAGCCGTTCCAGCACGGCGTGGATGTCAGCATCCAGGCGCTGACGAAGTATGTGGTTGGGCATAGCGACGTGCTTCTCGGCAGCGTTACCACAAACGACCCGGCGCATTGGGAAAAGGTCCGGCTGGCGTCACTGACGCTGGGCCAGTACGCCAGCCCCGATGATTGCTGGCTGGCGTTGCGCGGCGTGCGGACCATGCCGGTGCGGTTGAAGCAGCAAATGGCGTCCGGCATTGCCGTCGCCGCTTGGTTTGCCGGCCGGCCGGAAGTCGCCCGCGTGCTGCACCCTGCATTGCCCGGCGCGCCAGGGCATGACCTCTGGCGTCGGGACTTTACCGGCGCATGCAGCCTGTTTGGCGTGGAGTTCCAGCCGGAGATACCGGTCGCTGCAACCCATGCGATGGTCGACAGCCTGGCCCTATTCGGCATCGGCGCCAGCTGGGGCGGTTACGAAAGCCTGGCGCTGCCGACCACGGGTTTCGTGACCCGCACGGCAGGGTTGGAAAAGTTTGCCGGCCCGGTTGTGCGTTTCCACATCGGGTTGGAGGACGTGGCCGATCTGACCGCGGATCTTGAGCAAGGGTTCCGTCACCTGCATGCCTGAAATCACCTACAATGCGCAGGGCCTGGTTCCCGCGATCGCGCAGCAGCACGACACGGGTGAGGTGCTGATGCTGGCCTGGATGAACGCCGCGTCGGTCGCGGAAACGCTGGCGACTGGCCGGGTCTGCTATTGGAGCCGCAGCCGGCAGGCGTTCTGGCGCAAGGGCGAGACATCGGGCCATACCCAACGGCTGATTGAGATGCGGCTGGACTGCGATGGTGATGCGATCCTGTTGCGCGTCGATCAGACTGGGCCGGCCTGCCATACGGGCGAGCGGAGCTGCTTCTTTACGCCGGTGCCCGCCACACTGCCGGTTCAAACATCACGCGTCGCCCAGGACGGCTAAGGCTTCCTTGTAGAAGTTTGGCCCGCCAAAATTTCCGCTTTTCAGCGCGAGGTTCAGCGAAGACCCTGCGGCAAGGGCCGGCACACCCGGCGCAATTTCCGGCCCGACCCGTAGGGCCATAACGCCTGTCGCAGCAACTAGGGCGGCAACGACGGCACCCGACGTCTCACCGCCGCCCACAACCAGCCGGCTCACCCCACCGGCGACTGCTAGCCTGGCAAGTTCGCCGAAGAAGTTCTCGATTGCGGTTGCGACGCGGTCCCGGCCCCAGCCGTCTTGGGCGGTAGCGACAACATCCGGCGCGGCCGTTGTAGAAATGATGGAGATGCCGCCATCTGCCTGCACCCGCGCCCAAATACTGGCCGGCGTAACAGCGCCAGTCACGACCGACTTGGCGTCGATCGATAAACCCGGATGCTTGGCAAGATGGTTAGCGGCCTGGGCATTTGATGTGGCTGAGCAGGAGCCCGATAGCACCAGCCCCCGCCCCCGGACGCGGTTGAAGGGCGTAATTTCATGGCGCAACAAACCCGCGCTTCGAAAATTCGCCGGCAATCCCATCGCTATACCCGATCCGCCCGTCACCAGCCGATGCCCGGCCACAGCCGCACCGATGGCCAGCAGGTCCTCATCCGCCACTGCGTCCACCACAACTAACCGGCGGCCGGCCTGTTGTTCGGAACGCAGTGCCGCACCGAGTTCGCCCGCGCGCACCGTTTCCAGCGGCACATGACCGACCGTGACCGATGTCTGGCGCGCCAGCCAGCGGCGTAGGTCCGGATCGGTCATGGGCGTCAGTGGATGCCGCTCCATCCCGCTTTCGTGCAGGGGGCGTGCGCCCACAAACAGATGGCCCTGAAACACCCGGCGTCCGGCACCCGGAAATGCCGGGCACACCACCGCCACCGGCGCGTCCAACGCC
Source organism: Rhodospirillales bacterium (assembly GCA_043788425.1). GTDB lineage: Bacteria > Pseudomonadota > Alphaproteobacteria > Acetobacterales > Acetobacteraceae > JANPPS01. Next base: position 7,699 of record JAYVTX010000128.1, on the reverse strand, counting down.
GCCATCAACGCCGCCGCAACCGGCCCGATATTCCCGTTGGGGGTCGAATCAAACGTCGAGCAGTACTTGAACAGGATCTGTTGCGCGCCCTGCCCCTGCAGCCACGCCAGCGCGCGCAACGATTGCTCGACGGCCTCCGCTGCCGGTACCGATCGGGTTTTGAGTGCTACGACCCCGGCCTCACACGCCGTCGTGACGGGCATACCGGCGAACAGCGTCGTGGCCATGCCCCCGCGGGCCAGGGTGTTGGCAAGGTCGCTGGCGCCCGTAAAATCGTCTGCGATGCAGCCCAGCAGCATGCCTACGCCTCTGCCACGCCATGCAGCTCGTCTTCGACGTGGATGCGGATGATTTCGTCAAAGCTGCTTTCAGCGACGAAGCCCAGCGCCGCCGCCCGCGCCGGGTCGAACGCGCGCGCCCAGCCGCCGACGATGGCCATAACCGACGGATCGGGTTCGCGCCGGATCAGCGCCACGGCTTTGTCCCCGGCGGCGCGGCGCAATGCCTCGATCTGTTCTGCAACCGTCGCTGACAGGCCCGGTAACGACAGCGTGCGGCGTGCACCCAGCGCGGCGGTGTCCAGAGCTGCCGCATGCAGCAGAAAACCAACGGCAGCGCGGGGGCTGGCGTGCCAATGCCGGGTGGTGTCTGGCACCGGCAGCACCGCAGGCTGGCCCACCAAGGGCTCCCGTAGAATGCTGGAAAAGAAGCCGCTGGCCGCGCGGTTTGGGGCACCCGGACGGATGCAAATCGTAGGTAGGCGTAGGCCAACCCCGTCCAGGAAGCCACGCCGGCTATAGTCCGCCAGCAACAACTCGCCGATGGCCTTTTGCGTGCCGTAACTGGTCAGCGGGGCTGTCGCCAGATCGTCGGGGATGATGTCCGGCAGCGGCGCACCGAACACGGCGACAGATGACGTGAACACAACCCGGGGACAATACCGGTTACGCAGTCCCTCCTGCCGTATCGCCTCGAACAGATAGCGCGTCCCGTCCAGGTTGATGCGGTAGCCGCGGTCAAAGTCAGCCTCCGCTTCGCCCGACACGATCGCGGCCAGGTGGAACACAACGTCTGGCCGGCCCGCGATCATGGTGTCCGCGGCACCGGGCGCGGACAAGTCGGCCGCCCAGGCGCCCCCGTCCAGGCCGGCGGGCATGGTGGGGGCCGCGATATCAACCAGCGATAGTCGGGCCAACGGTCGGCTGCCTACCTGGCCATCCCGTACCAGCCGGGCCACCAGTTTGCGCCCAATCATGCCGCCGGCGCCGATGACCAGGACGTGTACGCCCGCCATCAGGCCGCCGCCGCCCAGGCGCGGACGCGTTGTTGTTGTACACCCAGCCGATCTACGCCCAACCGCATCGTGTCCCCTGCGTTCAAATACAGCTCCGGCTTCATACCCAGGCCCACGCCAGGCGGCGTCCCCGTCGTCACAATGTCGCCGGGCTCCAGCGTCATTAAGCGACTAATGTAGGACACTAGAGCGCAATCCGATCAACTGGAGCGGTTTGCGCTCTATACCTTGTTTTTTGACGAGCACTACTCCCGCCCAGGCGGTTTCGCCTGGTCGGGAAGTGCTCTAGATGCCGGACCGGAAAGATCATCGTGCGCGTGGACGCGTTCTGCACCCGCTCGCCATTCACCTCCATCCATAGCGAAAGGTCCTGCGGGTCCGGAACCTCATCGGGTGTGACCAGCCAGGGGCCGAGCGGGCCGAAGGTCGGGAAGCATTTACCCTTCATCCACTGCCCACCACGCTCAAGCTGATAGGACCGCTCCGACACGTCATTGCAGATGCAGCAGCCGGCTATGTGGTCGATCGCACCCGCGTCGGTCACGAAGCTGGCCCGGCGGCCGATGACGAATGCGATCTCAACCTCCCAATCCGTCTTGGTGGAACCGGGCGGTAACAGCACATCGTCGTTGGGCCCGGCCAGGCAGGACGGGGCCTTGTTGAACAGAATTGGCTCGTCTGGAATGGCGGCATCCGTCTCCGTCGCGTGCTCGGCATAATTCAGGCCGACTGCAACGAAATGCCCCGTGCGGGACAATGGGGAGCCAAGGCGCGTGCCGGCCGGTACGATCGGCAGGGTCGCCGGATTGATGGTGCGCAGGCGGTCCATCAGCCCGGATGCAATTGCGTCCGGCGTCACGTCTGGCACACTCCCCGCGAGCGATCGGATGACGCCATCGCCATCGACCAGGCCATGCTGTTCGTGGCCGGCCATGCCGTACCGGACAATCTTCATGGGCAAATCCTTTGGGTGGTGGCTTCGAAGAAATCCGCGATCCGGGTAATTTGACCCCGCATCATTTCCCGACCGCGAACGGTCGTGCAGCCGTGGGCCGCGGCGGCCAACAACAGCGCGGTCTGATCCGGCTTCACGATCGCATCGAACACAATCAGCGCCGCCGGCAGGGGCCGATCGAGCGGAATGGGAGTGTTAGGATCGCCCAGCATCCCGACCGGGGACGCGTTGAGCAGGATATCCGTGGCAAACGCATCGGGGGCACCGATTTCGATGGTGATGGCCGGGTCAATGCGGCGGATGGTGTCGGCCATCGCCTGTGCCCGATTGGCGTCGGGATCAAAAAGGCGCATGGCCGCTGGGCCCTCCGCCGCCACCGCCGCGCCGATCGCGGATCCTGCGCCGCCAGCACCGATTAGGGTTACGTGCCGGCCACGGAACAACAAACCGCGCTTTTGGAACGCCGCTACGCACCCAGCACCATCGAACATGCCGCCCGCCCAGCGCCCATCAGGGCCGCGCGCCAGGGCATTGATCGCGCCCACCGCCTGGGCCTGCGGATCGAGCGTGCTGGCCAGGGCGCATGCCGCCTGCTTGTACGGAATGGTAAAGATCAGGCCGTCCAGGTTTTCCAGCAGCATGAGCGCATGCATCGCGGGCATGAAATTGGACGGTAGGACGTGGATCGGGATCATCACGGCATCCCGCCCGCGGCGAATGAACTCGGCGCTAAACATCTCGGGCGACCGTACCTGTTGGATCGGATGACCCACGATGCCGTATAGGCGGGTGCGACCCGCTATCCATGGCACCTCGTCTGTGTCGATTGTTGCGTTCACTCTGGGCGTCATGGCCGGGCTGGCACCAATGCCGCGCGCGACGCCGTCGATCGTATCACCGTCTGATATCCTTCACTGATTTGCTTCGGCCGCCTGTGGCGTGATTAGGCGACCCGGACGCCTTGTGCTTCCTGGTACAGGCGGACCTGCCAGACCCGGGACAGCTCCAACCCGCACTCCCGCAGCATCGGCAACAAGCCGTGCAGGCGTTCATCCGACAAACGGAAGGACGGACCGGCAATGCTTAGGGCGGCAACGGGACTGGCGCCGGGTTGGAGGCCGTCGCGGATGATTACGGCGATTGCAGCGACGCCCGCCTCCGCCTCCTCCCGCACCAGGCCGAAGCCACGGGCGCGGGTGACCTTCAACTCGGTCCGTAGCGTCGCTTCATCACGGATGGCGTTTGGGCCGACCAGTGCACCATCGAACCCGCGGTCGTGCACCAGGCGCACCGCCTCGTCTTCCGGCAATGTGGCCAGCCAGGCCTTGCCCATCGCCGTCGTATGGAGCGGCACGTCGCGCCCAGTTATCGGATCATAGCGCAGGCCGGAACGTGACCCCTGCGCCTTGGCAATCCATAAAAGCCGGTCGTTTTCGAGGATGGAGAGCCGCACCAGCTCCCCCGACCAGCTTGCGAGCCGGTCGAGCGCCGGCTGGCAAATATCGGGAAGGTTTAGGTTGGATAATAGCCGCAAGCCCATCGCGGCGACGGCGAGTGTTGGCGCGTAGAAGTCCGAAGCCGGATCCTGGCGCACATATCCAAGTTGCACCAGAGTCGTAAGAAGGCGGTGCGCGGCGCTTTGCGGCAACTCCAATTGCTGGCTGATACGCGATAGCGGCATCCCATCCGGCATGCCGCTAAGGAGCTCAAGCAACGCCAAGCAACGCTCTGCGGAAGAGACACTGAACCCGGCCACTTACAGCTCCCTCAGACACTGATTCTGGATTTATGTTCCATAATGAGCGCGGGCCAATACCCCAAGGTAAATCGTTCGTTGTGCGCCCTCTACCGCGCGAGCGTGTGGTACTCGGCGTTTGGCATCATCTCGACCGCATGGGCGACGCGATTAGTATAATTGAAAAAGCCGGTTACCTCGGCGACGTCGAAAATATCGGCGTCCGAAAACCCTTGCTGCCCCAGCCCGTCGCGGTCGGCCTGGACCATTTCATGCGGGGTCGCGGTCAATTTCCATGCAAAATCGAGCATGGCCCGTTGCCGGGCGGGCAGGTCGGCGACGCTGTGGTTAAAGGCCAGCATCTCACCCAATTGCGGATCGTCTGACAATTTGCGGACAACAGCTCCGTGCGCGACCAGGCAGTAATAACAACGGTTCCAACTGCTGACGACGACGGCGATCATTTCGCGTTCCAGCTTCGTCACCCCGGACGGGCCAAGCATCAGTTCGTCATATAGCCGCACGAAGTTACGCAGCTTTTCCGGCCGTAAAAGCCAGGCCTGCAACACGTTGGGCACAAAGCCCAGCTTGTCGCGGCATTTCTGGAAATAGGGCACCAGCTCGTCCGGCAGCGTGCTCTCATCGGCCGGGTCGAAGGCGGTTACGGCGGTGGGTTGCGGCATGGTCAGAACCCAAACATGTGGTCGAGTGAGAATGCACCAGCGCCGGTCATCAGGCCATGGTAGCCGAATAGCCGGCACGTTACGTCCCGGATCAGCACGAAGCCATCGGGCCCGGCGTCCTGCAGCAGCGCGTCGCCGAAATGCTCATGCGGGAACACCATGGCCGATCCACTGCACGGGATGGCCAGCGGGCGTTCGGCAATGGTGGCACCCGTGCCATCCTGCAGCTGCAAAATGGTGGCAGAGTGCGAATGCCAGGCCACCGAGGCTGGGTACACCAACGCGGCGAAACTACGCCGGTCCGCGTCGCCCAACCGCAGGAAAAGCCGCGTCGACAAACCCGGCGGTGGCCCGGCGTAGGATTGCGGCTCGTCTCGATAGGTCATCAGTGTGTTGTAGATATGGGCGCCAAAACTGCTTTCCGCCGCGTGCCCGGTGCTGCGATGCTCGTAGCGGACCAAGGCATGCAACCAGCCATCGGCGCTACCGCCGTCGCGAAAATCGTAAACAAGCTCCGCATGGCCCTCTGTCACGCCAAATTCGGACAGGTCGACGGCCACAGCGTGATCGCGCGGCAAGTTGCCCAGGAAGCGGCTTCCGCCAGGAGAGCCATCGGCATGGAAGGCGTCGATCCGCACCGGCAGCGTCGCCTGGTGTTCGGCCATCGGCGTGGGCAGGACGGTGCTGCGGAAGCGGCCGGCTGGCAGGATCGGGAATGGCAACAGGTAACCGCGGCCGAGTTCTGGCGGCAAAGTGGGGATGCCCGGATCGGGCCGCAGATCGGCGCGCTCCACATTCAAATGGGCGATGCGGGTACGGCCGTCGCGCGTGACCTCGTAGCGCGGGCGGACGACGTGGCGGCCGGCCCGTACCTCGATTTGTGCAGGCCAAGTTACGCCGGGTAGCAGGGTCGCGGTGTCGATGATGGCCGTGGCATAGGGGGCGACGGCATGGGGATAGGCGACGGGCGCGCCGGCACCCATGCGGTCCAGGGTGACGGCACCGGCGGGAATGGGGGCCGCGTGACTGTTCTGCAGCCATAGCACGACGTGCTCATCGGCTGCCGGCGCGGGCATGCCGGCATACCGATCGCTTGGCCACGCATTCGCGTCATGCGTGACGGACAAGCTTGGTTCGTTGCCCGACCCGTAGGTGTCCAGGGCGTACTTCACCACGTCATGCCCGGCGACGCCGATGGCATGAATGAACAACTGGCCCGCAAACGGCGGCAGGGCGAAGCGGGCGCGGATGTCCTGGCTGTCGATGGTGATGCCGGCCGGGCCGACCGGCTGCTCCCATTGCGCGAGCACGGCCCCTGCCCCGTCATACAAACGTAGCCATAGCCGGACCGGGCCTGCGCCGTAGCCGGCCCAGTAATTGGCGGTCACCAGGCGCGTGTGCAGCCGGCCCGTATCGCGGAAAAAGGCATAGTTGGTCGCGAAGTTGGTGCGATCGAGGTATCGGGCCGCCGGTAGCATCGCAGCCGGCAGCCGCACAGCGTCTAGCGTGACCACCGCCATGTGTGCCGGGATCAGATGCGCAATTCGGGCCTGGATCCGGCCCGCGTCGAACGCGGCGATTAGCAGTGTGCGCGCGGCACTGTGCGGCAGGTCGGTAATGGCGCGGGCCGGAATGCCGGCGCGGACTTGCCCTAGCTGTGCGACGTCATGCACGTAGGTTTCAGCCGGCACCGGCATGGTGGGGTGCAGCGCCCACAACGCATCGGCGGTACCGTCCGGATCATACACCGCCAGGTGACCGTGGATGGTGGACGCCATCGCCGCCACGGCCTCGGCCGCCAGCGGATGGGCCAGCGCCTTGTACAGGACGTTGCCGCCGGCCTGGGCATCGAAAGTCTGGATGTTCAGCATGCGCTACAGTCCCAACCGGTGCCGCATTTCGTCTGCCGCGGCCTGCGTGTCGTCAAGGGGCTGAACGGGCCACGGCTCGTAGTGCCCGGCGAAGGCGCGTACCCGGCCGTCTTCGATCAGGTATTGGGTAAACCGCCGGATGCGGCGGCTGCGACCCGGCAGTCGCGCGACGTAGACCGGCGCATGGGTGGCGCAGGCTTCGCTGATCATGGACACGCTATCTTCTGTGACCACGATCGCATCTGCGAGGGCGAGCAGGCCGAAATACGGGTTATCTCCGGTGCCGTCCCACACCCAGGCGTCTGGAAGCGCCTGAACCAACGCGGCCGTGGCGGCCGGGTCGGTGCGGCGGGAAGGAGTAATGGCGATCCCCGTGCCGAGTGTGGCGAGTTGCGCGGCCAGTGCCCGGGCCTCGGCCACGCCAAACGTAAAGCGGCCATTGCTGCCGCCCAGCAGGACGCAAACCAACGGCTGCGGTAGGTGGGCCAGGCGGGCGGCCCATTGTTCACCCGCCAGCCATAACCGTAGCGCTGTGGCGCGATGGAGCGCGGTCCGGGTCACGATGACGTTGGCACCGCTAAGGTCATCGTGGCGGTTCACGACGACCACGTCGAACGCGGCCGGGTTGATGCGCGGGTGCTGGATTTGCACGGTCCGCAGCCCGGGCCGGCGGGAGGCGCGGGCAAGGATGGCGGCCGTACCGCCTGCCGCCATTAGCACACCGTCGGCAATGGGCGGCAGCGGCGCGGCGCGCAGCGGGGCGGGCCAAAGCCTGGCAGACAGGTGATGCCACGGGGAGCGGATGCCGATCGGGACCAGCAGCGGTTCGAACGCAGCGGCTTCGGCCAGGCCGAGGGCTTGCGCCTGAAGACCGGCGTAGGGTTCGGTGAGGAGGGTGGCGTGCATAAGGGGCGTTTTGGGCGGGGCTCGACCCCGGGTCAACGCACGCCCGAGGCAAGTGCGCGTATTAGCGCCGTACTTTCGGCCGCCACCCGTTCAGCGGCGTCCATCAAAAGCCAACCGGGCCGCTAATCCGGCGAAAACGGCACCAGGTAGAGATCGCGGTGCGCGGCCAAAACGGCCCCTACCGAATTTTTGGCTTAGACGCCCGGCTGTAAGGATCACACACCCCTTCACAACCAAGCCGATCGTATTGAGGAT
>JAYVTX010000127.1:0-5691 GCA_043788425.1 Rhodospirillales bacterium | reverse complement strand
GCGATATTTCGTCCGCTTCGGAGACATCATGACTAAATACCTCTACCGCTGCGGCGCTTGTTCGGCCGCCCGGCGATCCTGGGCCATCGGGTCATGCGTCAGCACCTCACCCTTGAAAATCCATACCTTCACGCCGCAGGTGCCATAGGTCGTCTTAGCCGTCGCGACACCATAGTCGACATCGGCACGCAGCGTGTGCAACGGCACCCGCCCTTCGCGATACCACTCGGTCCGCGCAATTTCAGCACCGCCCAGACGTCCGCCGCAGTTGATCCGAATGCCCTGAGCACCCAGACGCATTGCCGACTGCACCGCCCGCTTCATCGCCCGGCGGAATGCGACCCGGCGCTCAAGTTGCTGAGCAATGTTCTCCGCCACCAACGTCGCATCGATCTCCGGCTTGCGGATTTCAACGATGTTCAGGCTAACCTCAGATTTCGCCATCGCCGTCAACGTCTTGCGCAGCGTCTCAATGTCCTGGCCTTTCTTGCCAATTACAACGCCAGGCCGCGCGGCATAAATTGTCACGCGCGGCTTTTTAGCCGGACGCTCGATCACCACACGTGACACACCGGCACCCGCCAGTTTTGTGCGCAAATGCGTACGTAGCTTCAAATCCTCCAGCAGCAACTTCGAATAGTCTGCACCCGCATACCAGCGCGAGTCCCAAGTCCGGTTGATGCCGAGCCGCAGCCCGATCGGATTGACCTTATGACCCATCTCAGGCTGCCTTTGCTCGGTTCTGCGATACCGGTTCCGGCAGCTGCTGCTGTTCGGCAACCACGATCCGCAGATGCGAAAACCATTTTTCAATACGCGAGGCGCGACCGCGGCCGCGGGCCATGAAGCGTCGCATGACAATCGACTTGCCGACTTCCGCCCGGATCACGACCAGCCGATCTACGTCAAGCTGGTGATTATTTTCGGCGTTGGCGATGGCGCTTTCCAGAGCCTTCTTCACCTGGTGCGCGATGCGGCGCTTGCTGAACGTCAGCGTCGCAACCGCCGCGCTCGCCGGCTGGTTACGTATCAATCCGGCCACCAGGTTCAGCTTCTGCGGGCTGATACGGATATTCCGCACCACGCACTGCGCCTCGGTCTCACTCAGCACACGCTCAGTCTTAGGCTTGCTCATCCCCGCTTCGCCTTCTTATCCGACGAGTGCCCGGTGAACGTGCGCGTTGGTGAGAACTCACCGAACTTATGTCCCACCATGTTCTCGTTGACCTGAACGGGAAGGAACTTGTGCCCGTTATAAACCCCGAACGTCAGACCCACGAATTGAGGCAGGATCGTCGACCGGCGGGACCAGATCTTAATGATCTCGTTCCGGCCACTGCCACGAGCCGCTTCCGCCTTGCCAAGCAGGTACCCATCCACGAATGGGCCTTTCCATACGGACCGTGCCATGGTCAGTGCTTCCCCTTCGGACGGCGTCGAATAATCATACTATCCGTCCGCTTGTTGGCGCGTGTCTTGTAGCCCTTGGTCGGCTTTCCCCAAGGGGTACGCGGATGACCGCCACCGCTGGTCCGGCCTTCACCACCGCCGTGCGGATGGTCGATCGGGTTCATCGTCACACCGCGGTTATGCGGGCGACGGCCCATCCAGCGGGCCCGGCCGGCCTTCCCCAGACTCTGGTTCTGATTGTCTGGGTTGCTGACCGCACCAACCGTCGCGAAGCATTCGGCTCGGATGATCCGCAACTCACCCGACTGCAGCTTCACCTGGGCGTATCCGGCGTCCTTGCCAACCAACTGCGCATACGTTCCTGCCGAACGCGCCATCTTACCACCAGCGCCCAGCTTCATCTCCACATTGTGGATGATCGTGCCCACTGGTATCGCAGCCATCGGCATCGCGTTGCCAGGCTTGATATCGACCCGCGAACCGGCCACGACGCGGTCACCAGCCTTGATACGCTGCGGAGCAATGATGTAACTCAGCTCGCCATCATCGTACTTGATCAGCGCAATGAATGCAGTGCGGTTTGGGTCGTACTCCAACCGCTCCACCACGGCAGACATGTCTAGCTTGCGGCGCTTAAAGTCCACATGGCGGTAAGTCTGCTTGTGCCCGCCCCCGCGGAAGAACGAGGTTGTGCGGCCGTGGTTGTTCCGCCCACCTGTCTTGTGCTTGCCCTCCGTCAGGGTCTTGATCGGCTTTCCCTTCCACAGCTCGCTGCGGTCGATCAGCACCGTGCCGCGTAGGCTCGCGGTGACGGGTTTAAATTGCCGTAATGCCATCGTTCAGTCCTCAGACCAGACCGGTGGACATGTCGATCGACTGCCCCTCGGCCAGCTGCACATACGCCTTCTTTACGTCCGACCGCACACCGGGGCGGCCCTTAAAGCGCTTAGTCTTACCCTTCTGGATCAGCGTATTGACACCCAACACGGTCACGCCAAACAAGCCCTCGATCGAGGCTTTGATTTCCAGTTTGTTGGCGTCGATCGCGACGCGGAAAACAACCTGATTCCGCTCCGTTGCAGCCGTCGCCTTTTCAGTAATAACCGGCGAGCGGATCACCTCGTACATCGCCTCACGCGACATCGTCGCCGCACGCTTTCGCGCGGCCATGACCTGACCGACGCTCATGCAACCTCTCCTTCAGCGCGCGCGTCCTTAGTCAGGCGCGCCCGCAAGCCACTGAGCCCGGCCGTCGTGACCACCAACAAGTCGTGACGGACGATGTCATGCACATTGGCACCCACCGTCGGCAACACGCGAATACCAACGATGTTGGCACTCGCCTGCGCAAAGTTTTCGTCAACCAGATGGTCCACAACCAACGCCGACTTCCATCCAAGCGCAGACAGCTGCTTCACCAGGTCCCGGGTCTTGCCCGTGCCGCCAGACAAAGTATCAAGAACGATCAACTTGCCGTCCGCCTGCTTCAGGCTCAACGCACTGATCATGCCGAGGCGACGCACTTTCTTCGGCAGATCGTACTCATGGCTGCGGTTCACTGGACCATGCACGCGGCCACCGGTACGAAACTGAGGCGCACGCAACGAACCCTGACGCGCATTGCCAGTGCCCTTCTGCTTGTACGGCTTTTTGGTCGTGCCAGACACCTCGCCCATGCCCTTGGTCTTGTGCGTACCAGCGCGACGCTTCGCCAGCTGCCAGTGAATTACCCGGGCGATAATATCACGGCGCGGCGTGGCCCCGAATAACTCTTCGGGAAGATCCACCTGGCCCGCCGAGCCATTCGCGAGGGTCTTGATTTCAATCTGCATCACCGTCACTCCGACGCTTCAGTCGGCGCGGAACCAGCCGTTGCAGGGGAGGCCACAAACGCAGCTGGGTACGGCGCTTCCTCGGGCCGCTTCTTCTTCACGGCGTCACGCACCATGACGAACGTGCCCTTGCTGCCCGGCACCGCGCCACGCACCATGATTAGGCCACGATCGGCGTCAATCCCCGCCACGACAAGATTCAACGTCGTGACCCGGTCCTGCCCCAAATGGCCGGCCATCTTCTTATTCTTAAACGTCTTACCGGGATCCTGACGGTTGCCAGTCGAGCCGAGCGAACGATGGCTGACGGACACGCCGTGCGACGCTTCGAGTCCGCGAAAATTCCAGCGCTTCATACCACCGGCGAAACCCTTGCCCTTCGTTACGCCGCAAACATCGATCTTTTGGCCAACGATGAAATGCGACGCGCTAAGAGTCTGACCACTCTCAAACACCGCGTCCGCATCGACGCGGAACTCGACTACTTTCTTTTTCGGCTCAACCTTGACCCGGGCATAGTGGCCCTTATTCGGTTGCGAAACATTCTTCACCTTGGCCGTACCCCAGCCGAGCTGTACAGCCGTGTAGCCATCCCGCTCCACCGTGCGCGTATCCACGACCTGGACATGATCCAGGTGCAGTACCGTTACCGGCACGTGGGTGCCGTCATCTTTAAAGAGCCGGGTCATTCCCAACTTTTCGGCGATTAATCCCGTACGCATCGTTCTGATCCTACAGCTTGATCTCGACATCCACACCGCTGGCAAGGTCGAGCTTCATGAGCGCGTCCACCGTTTGCGGCGTAGGTTCGACGATATCCAACAGACGCCGATGGGTCCGGATTTCGAATTGCTCGCGAGACTTCTTATCGACATGCGGCGACCGATTGACGGTAAACCGCTCGATGTGGGTGGGCAACGGAATTGGACCGCGAACCCGCGCACCCGTACGCTTCGCCGTATTCACAATCTCCCGCGTGCTATTATCCAGCACCCGGTGATCGTACGCCTTTAGGCGAATGCGTATGTTTTGGTTGTCCATGATACCTAATCCAGCTGCGTGCCGTTTACTTCGTGATGCTAGCTACAACGCCGGCGCCGACGGTCCGGCCACCCTCGCGGATAGCGAAGCGCAGCCCGTCATCCATGGCAATTGGCGCGATCAGCTCAACATCCATCGATACGTTGTCGCCGGGCATCACCATCTCAGTACCCTCGGGTAACTGCACCACACCCGTCACGTCGGTTGTGCGGAAGTAGAATTGCGGACGGTAGTTAGTGAAGAACGGCGTGTGACGGCCGCCCTCTTCCTTCGTCAGGATGTACGCCTCGGCCTTAAAGTTCGTGTGCGGCGTGATGGTGCCGGGCTTGGCCAAAACCTGGCCACGCTCCACGTCCTCACGCTTAGTGCCGCGAAGAAGCGCGCCGACGTTATCGCCCGCCTCACCACGGTCAAGCAGCTTGCGGAACATCTCGACCCCGGTAACGATCGTCTTGACCGTATTTTTGATTCCGACGATCTCGACCTCATCGCCCACGTTGACAATTCCACGCTCGATCCGGCCAGTAACCACGGTGCCACGGCCCGAGATGCTGAACACATCCTCGATCGGCATCAAAAACGGACGATCCGTGGCCCGCAGCGGCTGCGGAATGCTGGCATCGACCGCGGCCATCAGCTTGATGATCGCCTCCTCGCCCTGCTCCGGATTCTTGTCTTCCAGCGCCATCAGCGCGGAACCGTGGATGATCGGAATATCGTCGCCCGGGAACTTGTAGCTCGTGAGAAGCTCGCGCACTTCCATTTCGACCAGCTCGAGCAGCTCGGGATCATCGACCATATCGACCTTGTTCAGGAACACCACCAGCGCCGGCACACCGACTTGCCGTGCCAGCAAGATGTGCTCACGCGTCTGCGGCATTGGCCCATCGGCCGCGCTCACCACCAGAATCGCACCGTCCATCTGCGCTGCACCCGTAATCATATTTTTCACATAGTCGGCGTGACCGGGGCAATCGACGTGAGCGTAGTGGCGGTTGGCCGTCTCATACTCGACATGGGCGGTCGAAATCGTGATGCCCCGAGCCCGCTCCTCGGGAGCCTTATCGATTTGATCATAGGCGGTGTAGGTCGCTCCGCCGGACTTGGCAAGAATCTTGGTAATGGCTGCCGTCAGCGACGTCTTGCCATGGTCCACGTGACCGATGGTGCCGATGTTGCAGTGTGGCTTGTTACGCTCGAATTTAGCCTTACCCATGGTCTTGTCTCCGTCGCCCGCGTGCGGGGGCCTAAAATTATGTGGTGTTTACCAGCGGTAGTGACTGAATGCCTTGTTCGCCTCAGCCATGCGATGCGTGTCTTCGCGCTTCTTCACGGCCGAACCACGGTTGTTCACCGCGTCTAGCAGCTCGTTCGACAGCCGCTCTTCCATCGTGTGCTCGCCGCGCTT
>JAYVTX010000126.1:0-14205 GCA_043788425.1 Rhodospirillales bacterium | reverse complement strand
CGGCCCGGCGCACGGTTCGCCGGCGTGGGCGGTCCGCGTATGGCAGAGCGCGGGTTTGCGAGCCTGTATCCCATGTCCGACCTAGCGGTGATGGGCATTGTTGAAGTCATTCCCCGCATCCGGCGTTTGCGCCGCCGCCTGCGGGAAAACCTGGCCGACATCGCCGCGCAAAAGCCGGATGTGGTCGTCACGATCGACAGCCCAGGCTTCATGCACTGGCTACTCGAAAGCCTCGCTAAGCGGCCCCCCCTTCTTCCACGCATCCACTACGTAGCCCCACAGGTCTGGGCCTGGCGGGCACACCGGGTAAAGCGCTACCCCGGCCTGTGGGACCGGCTGCTATGCCTGCTACCGTTTGAGCCGGCATGGTTTGCGCAACATGGAATTGCAGCGCAATTCGTAGGCCACCCCGTGCTGGAATCCGGCGCTGGCCAGGGCGACGCCGCCCGCTTCCGCGCCACCCACAGCCTGCACGCCCAACAGCCCATACTGATCCTAATGCCCGGCAGCCGCCGTAGCGAGGTTCCGCGGCTGCTGCCCGTATTTCGCCGTATGCTGGAGCGCGTGGCCGTGCATGAGACGGCGTTGTGCCCTGTCCTGCCACTATCGTCAGCCGTTGCCGACACTGTCCGCCGCGCCGTCGCCACATGGCAGGTGCAACCGATAATTATCACGGAATTGCAGGACAAGCACGACGCCTACGCCGCCGCCGCCGCCGGACCAGGCGCAGCGCTGACGAAATCCGGCACCTCTACTTTGGAACTTGCGCTGGCCGGCGTACCCATGGCCGTGACGTACCGGGTTAATCCCATCAGCGCCGCGATGGCCCGCCGCATGATCACCGTGCCGCACGTGGCAATGGTGAACGTACTGGCTGGGCGCATGGTGGTGCCGGAATTGCTGCAACAGGACTGCACCGCGGAAAAGCTGTCCCGCACGGTACTGACGCTATTGCGCGACCCAGCCGTAGGGGCCGCGCAGCGGGCGGTGTTTGGCGAAGTCATGGCGTCGCTAGCACCGCCTGGGCAGCTGCCGAGTGAAGCTGCGGCGGCCGAAATCCTGGAGGTGCTGGACCGGCTACCCCACCCGCCTACAAACCGCTAATCCGTTTCAGGCCCGGCGTCTTCCACACCCGGTTCTAAAGCGACCTTGAGATTGTTGGTGGCACCGTTCAAGCGGTTATGGTTTGGCTGTATGGACGCCTCTAACCCAACTGGCGCAATTGGCGGCTGGTTAAGCCTTCTTAATCGGGTTACGAACCTAGCATAGATCACTCTGCGTTCCGGATTGTAGTAGCAAGAACTCTCTAATAACTGGCCATATTTCGACATCGGTAAAGTCTACATTGATTATGTTGCAACGCAGTGTAGGCTCAAGCGGGTCACGACCAGGTACGTAACATGTCATTCCGCTTTGATCGCCCCGGATCTTTCGATCGCGTCGGCTCCACCGATCTCACCGCGGTATCCGCTACCGCAGCCGCCCTGTCGTTGGAACAACGGCTAGCGTTAATTCAGCAGGTCACGGCAGGCCGGCTGGTATTCACCACCAGCTTTGGCCTGGAAGATCAATTGGTCGCCGATGCCCTGGCGGTATCCGGCATCGACGCCGAATGGGTTACGCTGGATACTGGCCGCCTGTTTCCGCAAACCTATGACGTGTGGGCCGCGACGGAACGGCGGTATGCGCGCCGGGTCACACCATTCGCGCCCGATGCCAGCGCCCTGGTGGAGCTGGTTTTGGCAAACGGCATAAATGGTTTTTATGACAGCGCCGCCGGCCGGCAGGCTTGCTGCGGGGTGCGTAAGATCGTGCCACTCGGCCGGGCGTTGGATGGCGCGGCGGGCTGGATCACCGGTCTACGGGCCGAACAGTCGCCGCAGCGCGATGGGGTTGCATTTGCGTCCCACGATGCCGCACGTGGGCTTATGAAGTTCAATCCGCTGTTCGACTGGCCGCGCGACCGCGTTGTCGCCGAATGCCAGCGCCGGGATGTGCCGCTCAACGCCCTCCACAACGAGGGCTTTGCCTCTATCGGCTGCGCGCCCTGCACCCGGGCGATCCGGCCTGGCGAGCCGGAGCGGGCCGGCCGCTGGTGGTGGGAGGATGATCAGGCAAAGGAATGCGGCCTTCACGTCGGTGCCGATGGTCGGCTGCAGCGCGCCCCGGCGGGGGTGCCCGCATGAACGCCGCACGATCCCACCGCTCGTACCTCGATCAGTTGGAGGCCGAGGCCATCCACATCATGCGGGAGGTCGTGGCCGAGGTGGCGCGCCCGGTGATGCTGTACTCGATCGGCAAAGATTCGGCCGTCATGCTGCATCTGGCGCAGAAGGCATTCTATCCCGGCACGCTGCCGTTTCCGCTGCTGCATGTCGATACGACGTGGAAGTTTCGTGACATGATCGCCTTTCGCGACCAGCGTGTCCGGGACCTCGGGCTGGAGCTGATCGTGCACATCAACCAGGACGGGCTTGCCCGCGGGGTCGATCCCTTCCGCTCCGGCTCCCGCGTCCATACGGACGTCATGAAGACCGAGGGGCTGAAGCAGGCCCTCGATCGTTACGGCTTCACGGCCGCGTTCGGCGGCGCACGCCGGGATGAGGAAGCGTCACGGTCCAAGGAGCGCATCTTCTCCTTCCGCAGCGCAGCACATCGCTGGGAACCGAAGTCTCAGCGGCCGGAGTTCTGGCGGCTGTACAACACGCGCGTAGCCCCGGGTGAAAGCATGCGCGTGTTCCCGCTATCGAACTGGACCGAATTGGACGTCTGGGAATACATCCGGCGCGAGTCGATCCCGATCGTCCCGCTCTATTTCGCCGCCCCGCGCCCGGTCGTTCGCCGCGGCGGCGCGTGGATCATGGTCGATGACGACCGCCTGCCGCTTGACGCCGATGAGGTGCCGGAGCAGCGGATGGTCCGTTTCCGGACGCTGGGCTGCTATCCCCTGACCGGCGCGGTTGAGAGTTCGGCCACCACGGTCAGTGAAGTGATTGCCGAATTGCAGGACAGCCGGTTATCCGAACGCCAGGGCCGCCTAATCGATGCGGATGGTGCCGGATCGATGGAACAGAAAAAGCGGGAGGGTTATTTTTGATGCCCGATACGCATACGGCTAGAAACGCGTCCCACGCTGGCACCACGACGACCGAGCCGTCGCTGTTGCGGTTCATCACGTGCGGATCGGTCGATGACGGCAAGTCGACGTTGATCGGGCGCTTGCTCGTTGAGGCCAATAGCGTGGCGGACGACCAGCTCGTTGCCTTGCGCGCTGATTCGAAACGTCATGGCACGGTGGGTGCCGAGGTTGATTTCGCACTGCTTGTCGACGGGCTGACGGCCGAGCGCGAGCAGGGCATCACGATCGACGTGGGCTACCGCTATTTCGCCACGCCCCGGCGGCGGTTCATTGTGGCCGATACGCCGGGTCATGTGCAGTACACGCGCAACATGGCGACCGCCGCCTCGACCGCGTCACTGGCCGTGTTACTGGTCGATGCGCGGGCGGGCGTGCTGGAGCAGACGCGCCGGCACAGCCTGATCGTCTCGATGCTAGGCGTCCGCCGGATTGTGGTGGCGGTGAATAAAATGGACCTGGTTGAGTTCTCCCAGGCGCGGTTCGATCAGGTTGAACGGGACTACCGGGCCTTTGCCGAAGGGCTCGCGATCGAACCTGCGGAAATTGTCTGCATTCCGTTATGCGCCAAGGCTGGGGACAACGTCACCGGGCGCAGCGGTGCGATGCCGTGGTATGTGGGTCCGGCGCTGCTGGAACATTTGGAGCAGGTCGATACCGACCCGGCCGAGGTGGCGCTGCCGTTCCACATGCCCGTACAATGGGTGAACCGGCCGAATTCCGAGTTTCGGGGCTATGCCGGGCTGATCGCATCGGGGACCATTCGCGCCGGGGAGGCTGTGCGCGTGCTTCCATCCGGGCGGGAGACGACGGTAGCCCGCATTGTGACCGCCGATGGCGATCTGACAGACGCCAGGGCGGGCGACGCTGTGACGCTGACCCTGACCGACGAGGTCGATGCATCCCGCGGGGACGTTCTGGTCCGGACGGAACAGCCGCAACCGACCGTTTCGGCAGAGCTTACCGCCCGTCTGCTATGGGTGGGCGACGCGCCGGCAGTGGCCATGCGGTCCTATCTGCTGAAAATCGGCACCACATTCGTGCCCGCCCGGCTCGACCCGCCAATTGCCACGATGGACATCGATACGGGGCTGCTGGCGATCGAAGCGAACGGTTCGATGCCGGTACTGAACGCTATCGCCGTCGTACCGGTCCGGCTGGACCTTCCGGTTGTGTTCAACCCCTATGGCGCGAACCGGGAGACGGGAGGTTTTATCCTCATCGACCGCAGCACAAACCTTACCGTCGCGATGGGAATGATCGAACAGGCAGGCATCGCGGGGCGGGACGAACCCGGCGGCGTCCGCAGCTGGCTGGACCGGATGCGGGAACGGCCCTGGCGCAGCCTGGCCAAGGCCGTGACATGGCGCGCGACCGGTAGCGTCGACACGTTTGTGCTCACGCTCATCGTCAGCGGTAACTCACGGATCGCGTTGTCCGTTGGCGGGTTCGAGGTCTTTACGAAGATCTTTTTATACTTCGTGCACGAGCGCATTTGGGCGCGTATTCCGCTCGGGCTGCTGCGGCGTTAGATCAAACCCGACAGCCTTGCCCGTTCCCGCGACGCGGCCATGCTGTCGGTCACCGCGATCGCCGCTGCCAGCGCCCGGCGTCCGGCCGCTGCGTCCACGATCACCGGTGCGCCGTCCAGGCACGAGGCAACGAACGCCTCATGTTCGGCGGCCATCGCGTCACTATCGGACCAGCTCACTTCCTCCCGCCGGAAACCGCCCGTGCCGGGCAGTGGAATGCCGCGGTCACGCCCGATCATCACCAATTTCCGCGCCCCGAAATCGGCGGACAGATAACCCTCCTGGCTGAACAGGCGCATCTTACGTTCGGTTTTGAGGGATATCCGGCTGGCCGTGATCCCTGCCACGCAGCCATTGGCAAAGCGGACGCGGGCGTTGGCTATATCCTCATGCGCGCTACTGACGGCCGCACCCAGGGCGTCCACGCTTTCGATCGGCGCGTCGACCAGCGACAGCACCAGGTCCAGGTCGTGGATCATCAGGTCCAAGATCACCGACACGTCGGTGCCGCGCGGCTTGAACGGGGCGATGCGCGCTGCCTCGATGTACAGCGGCCGGGTTATGCGGGCGCTGATGGCTTTATGCTCGGCGGAGTAGCGCAGCAGATGCCCGACCTGCAGCACGACCCGGCGCTCCGCCGCCAACGCCGATAGCGCATCCGCCTCCGCCAACGTGGCCGCAATCGGCTTTTCGATTAGCACGTGCCGGCCCGCCTGCATGACCTGCGTCGCCAGGCGATGGTGCACTTTGGCCGGGGCGGCGATGATCACGGCGTCGCTGGCGCTTATCAGAGCCTCAAGGGTGAGGGCGGGGGCACTCACCTCTGCGCCAACCTCGGCGGCCCGGGCACCGTCCGGATCGTACAGGCCGGACAGGGTGGCGCGCGGGCTGGCCCGGACCTTCAGCGCGTGAAACCGGCCGAAATGTCCGGCACCGGCGATGCCGATGCGCAGTTGCGTCACAAGACAGGCTGCAAAGGCCCGGCCGTGGTCCCGGTCCGTGGGCCGCGTCCCTGGCCTTTGATCATGCCGTTTCCTTAAACAACTCACGCCCGATCAACATCCGCCGGATCTCGCTCGTGCCCGCCCCGATCTCATACAGCTTCGCATCCCGTAGCAGCCGCCCGGTCGGGTAATCGTTGATGTATCCGTTGCCGCCAAGCACCTGAATGGCCTCCAGCGCCATCCACGTTGCGCGTTCGGCGGCATACAAAATGGCACCCGCCGCGTCCTTGCGTGTCGTTTCGCCCCGGTCGCAGCTTTTGGCCACCGTGTACACGTAGGCGCGGGCGGCATTCAGCGTTGTGTACATATCGGCGATCTTGCCCTGCATCAGCTGGAACTCGCCGATCGCCTGGCCGAACTGCTTGCGTTCGTGGATGTAGGGCAACACCACGTCCATGCACGCCTGCATGATGCCGATCGGCCCGGCCGCCAGCACGGCCCGTTCGTAATCCAACCCGCTCATCAGCACATTCACGCCACGGCCCAGGCCGCCCATCATGTTCTCTTCCGGGACCTCGCAATCCTGGAATACCAGCTCACCAGTGTTACTGCCGCGCATGCCGAGCTTGTCGAGCTTGTGGGCGCAACTGAAGCCGGGCATGCTTTTTTCGATCAAAAACGCCGTGATACCGCGCGGCCCGGCGTCGGCGTCGGTCTTGGCATATACAACCAGCACGTCCGCGTCGGGGCCGTTGGTGATCCACATCTTGGTACCGTTCAGCACATAGCGGCTGCCCCGCTTTTCGGCCCGCAGGCGCATACTAACCACGTCCGACCCGGCCCCGCTTTCACTCATCGCCAGCGCACCCACGGCCGTGCCGGCAATCAGGCCGGGAAGATAGCGGCGCTTCTGCTCCTCCGACCCATTCTTGCTGATCTGGTTCACGCATAAATTGCTATGCGCGCCGTAGCTCAACCCGACCGAGGCACTGGCCCGGCTGATCTCCTCCATCGCCACGCAGTGTTCCAGGTACCCCATGCCAGCACCGCCATGGTCCTCATCGACGGTGATACCCAGCACGCCCAGATCGCCCATCTTGCGCCACAGATCGGCCGGGAAGTCGTTCTCGCGGTCAATCGCGGCGGCGCGGGGCGCGATCTCATCGGCGGCGAAGTTTTCCACGCTGCCACGCAGCATGTCGGCCGTCTCACCCAGGTCGAAGTTCAGGCTTTGCATGCGGTTAGCGAGCATATTCGTTCCCCCTCACCAAGACGTGGCGATGGCAGCGGGTCCGGCAACGGTGTCGATCGGATTGGCGGGAAACAGCTTTTCCCCATCCCAACGGAACACCTGGATCGCGTGCTCCACCATCGCCTGCACCAGCACCGTCCGCCCGTCGCGGCTAAAGGCGATGCCCTGCGTCCAGCGACCGATCGGCTGCTCCGCCACGCGACGAAGGGCGCGGCCGTCCAGCGCCAGCATCATCAGCACACCGCGGTCGCGCACGAATGGGCTGGAACCAGGCTTCATGGTGCCGTTTTGCAGGCCGACCGCCAGGTACTTACCATCGGGCGACCAGCGCACCCCCTCTGGCGACCGGCCGACGGACAGCGTCTGCACCGTACGGAACGGAAGCGTCGACAGGTCGATCAGCGACACGCTATCCACGTCGCCATCGCCCCGGCCCATGTTGCCGACTGCGGCCCATGCCCCGTCTGGGGACACGTCGATCGTATAGGGGCCGACGCCGGCGGTGATCAGCCGTCCTTCACGCTCGACCGTCTCGCCCATCCGCAGCACCTCGACCGCGTGGTCGCCCTGCCGGGTCAGTAGGGCGGCGGTGCCGTCAGCCGTGAAGGCAAGGCCCGACGGCATGGTGCCCGGCCCAATTTCAATCGTTTGTTTGAGCGTCAGGCGCTTCTCCGCCAGGCCGAATACACTGACGGTATGGGCCGTACGATTGGCGACCAGCACTGTCTTACCATCGGGCGAAATCCGCACCGTGGTCGCGCCCGCACCGGCCGTGACGGTCTGCACGATCACCGGCGGACGGACGGTAAGATCAATTACCTGCACAAGATTGTTGGGGCCTAGGCCGCCGGGGGCCGCCGGGTTGGGCTTCGTGGCGCTGGTGGCAATGGCAAGACTCTCGTCCCGGGTGATCGCGATGGCGGTCGGTGGGCCCACAACACTGGCGGCCATGTCGATCGTGTCGCGGATCGTGGGCGGATAGGTGGACGCGTCGATCACAGTTAGCGTATCGGGCACAAGCGGCGTCGGAACCCCCGCCACGCCATCGACCAGAATAGTATGGCCGTCATTGGCCGACAGGATCAGGTCCGCACGCGCAGGCGTCACGCGTATCAATACCAGAACCAGCAGTAAAAGTAGTTTTCGCATCGGGGCCCCCTTACCCCACGGTTTACGCTGCGTTCGCGCCGTTCACCAGACCCGCGACGTGGTCGCCGATCGCCAACGCGGCGGTCAGGCCGGGGCTTTCGATGCCAAATAGCTGCACCAGGTCGCGTCGGCCGTACGTGGCTGGTCCATCGATGCGGAAATCTGCACCAATCTCGCCAGGTCCCGTGATTTTCGGCCGGATTCCAGCATAACCCGGTACCAGGGCCCCGTCCGCCAGGTCCGGCCAGTACCGGCGAATGGCGGCGTAGAACCCGTCCGCCCGGTGCGGATCGACGTCGTAATTCTCGTGATCTACCCATTCCACGTCCGGCCCAAACCGTGCTTGTCCGCCCAGGTCCAGCGTCAAGTGCACCCCCAGCCCGCCCGGCTCCGGCACCGGGTAGATCAGGCGCTTAAACGGCGCACGGCCCTGCAGGCTGTAGTAGCTACCCTTGGCCAAGTACGCGGCCGGTGCAGGCAGGCCGAACGCCCCAGCCAAAGCCGGCGCGTGAAGCCCGGCGGCGTTGATCAGAATGTTGCAAGACAGCTGCGTGGGCTCGGCACCCCCGATATCGAGGGTAAAATGCTGGCCCACGGCACCTGCCAGGACCGGCGCATGACACACGACGGCCCCGCCTGCCTGCGTCAGTTCCCCCTCCATCGCCAACATCAGCGCGTGGCTGTCGACAATCCCAGTCCGGGGTGAATGCAATGCGCCCGCCACGCGCAACGCCGGCTCCATGGCCACTGCGTCGGCAGCGGATAGCCGGTTCAGGGGCACGCCGTTGGCGGCAGATGCGGCGGCAATCTGGTCCAGGGTTGGTAGTTCAGCCGGCTCAGCGGCGACAATCAGTTTGCCAAGCATGGCGTGGGCCACGCCGCGGCGCTGGCAGTAATCATACAGCTGCTCCCGCCCGGCCACGCATAGCCGGGCCTTCAGGCTGCCCGGCGCGTAGTAAATGCCGGCGTGAACAACCTCCGAATTGCGGGAGGATATGCCCTGGCCGATGCCTGCGCCGGCCTCGAGCACCATGACCTCCCGCCCAGACAACGCCAATGCGCGGGCGATGGCCAAGCCGACAACACCGGCGCCGACGACAACGCATTCGACATCACTCACCACCGGCCCCTTTTACCTGGGTGGCTCACCACCGGCCCCTTTTACCTGGGCGGCTCACCGCCGGCCCTTTTTATCTGGGCGGCTCACCGCCGGCCCTCCGCCAACCGGTTCTGGTCCTCGCGGTCGCTACTGACACCAACGGTGCGGATCAGAGCGGGCCACACGGCATACGTGGGTACGGGCGAACGCGCGGGTATAGTTGCGTGTAGCCGTGCGATTTCGGCCCGCGCGTGGCCGGTCAATGGCGCGCCACGCGACACGCCATAAGCGACCAGCCGCCAGTCCACATCGTCGGCAAACCCGTCCGCTGCCACCCGATCGAGCAAATTGCGTGCGCCGGCGTTGCTGACGAAGTACCCGTCGCCCCCGGTCGCGTTGTCGTCGGCGGGAAAAGCAGCCATGACAGCATCGATCGGAAGGGCACGAACGGTCGGATCGACCCCCGCGTCCAGCCGGTCGTTCGCAAAACACACCTGGTATTCCGGCGGCAACGCGATCCGGGCGGGCAAGTTGATTAGCGGGATCACATCATCCTCAATCACCAGTGCGTGGGGCAGGTTGCGGTCGATCACAGCCTGCCACGCCGCGGCATGGCTCAGGAAGCAGCCGAGCGTTCCACGCGGCGCGTCCGCGCGGCCAGTTAGGCGCTGGACGGCGGGGGAGGCCAGGCGCGCACCTTCTATCCCCGGCAGGCGATGCAGCGGCGCGTGGCTAGTCGCGAACTGACGCCGCAGCTCGTCCCAACGCTCGGCATTGCGATCAAGGTTTAAGACCAGGATTTCATACGGTTCGCCCGCGTCGTTGATTGTCACGCTGCAATAGCGGTGGGCCTGATGCAGCTTGGCCAGCAGCGTTGGATCGCCCGGCGCAAGCGCGATGGCGGCCGTGAACGCGCTGACGGCGCCGGTCCAGTCCCGCCGCTGCCGGGCGACGTCGCCCAGCAACGTGTGCAGTGCCGGGTCCTGCGGCCGATCAGCAAGTAGCGCGGCGCCACGGGCCTGCAGACTCTCAACATCCGTTCCATGGAAAGCATACAGCGCAGCGTAGTGGTGCAGCCACTGGTCATCCGGCAGGTAGCGCGCGGCCCGGCGAAATTGGGGGTCGGAGTCGGGGTAGTGGTACGCCGCCTTCAAGTCTTGCTTCAGCTCCAAGGCGAGCTGCCAATCGTCAGGGGCGTCGTTCAGCGCCAAACGCCAGGCGTCGGCAGCGTCGAGGTGGTTGCCCGCGAGCCGTGCAGCGCGGGCGCGCTTCGTGTAATTCATCTAGGCAGTCTGGCCGTCCACCCGGCACCGGGCAAGCAGTCCAGGATTGGATTGCGGCGTAAAACTACCTCACTCCTCAGACGTTCAACGTGGCTATTCATCAATTCGGCCTAGATCCTGATCGGGAGGCGCATTCGTGCCGAGCAAATATCGTACTTGCGTTGCACTAGTGGGAACCCTGGCTCTCGGCGCGTGTCAAACGCAGGAGCGGATTGTTCTCCGCCGCCCGTATGAGGCACCGCACCGCCAGGTAGGTCGGCAAAATCCGGCCTTAGCGAGCCTCCGTACGTCCACCCCGTCAGGTGTTGCGCCAGTATCGGCAGCGCCCCCTACATCCTGTGACCGCCAGCAGGTTGCCGGCGGGACGGACCGGGAATCGATCTTTAAAGAGTTCGAGGCGACCCAACCCAACGGCGTTCCTACCCGATCTGCTGGCAATCTTTCGGCTGGCAATCTTTGCCGCCCAGCCAGCTGAAATGCTGCCCGATGAGGCCTTGGCGGGGGATTGCGTATTTGGGAGCGATCCTGGCCCATCTGGCGCAGACCGTAATCCGATCAGTTCGGCAGCCGAGCAAACTTTGCAGTTTCTCCGCGGCCCAGGGAACTTAGCCCTTCTTACCAGCTTGGATCCCGCTGCTTTCAGCGTTGCTCTAGATGACATCGTAAACGAGTTCGGCGAACCTGTGTTTCGGGTCGCCAATCCCTTGATCACCGCTTTAGGGCTGACCCGGCTGATCGTTCAGATCGGCGCGATCGATGATGGCGGTGATGACGCGTCGCTGGTACGTGAGCATTTGGTTGGGTGTGCACGGCCGGGCCATCCAGTTCTGCTCGCAGTCTCAGAAGCCCACACCCTCGACGACGCGGCGCTGGTCGCGATCACGGCCTTCGCTACGCACCACAACCCTTCGGCGCTGGTGAAGGTCGTACTCGCGGGGACGCCGGAGATCGAGGCGCGAGTCGCTGCATTGCTGGCGCTGTCGGCCGAAACCATCCCAGTCCTTGTACTCACGCGTGCCGGATTCCCACCCGTGCCGTATCCCACTGAACTTTCGACTGCTACGAAGCCGGTCAGCGTCGCCCCAGTAACGTCCGTAGCGCAGACGCCGGTGCCGCTGCCGAGTGAGCCCCGGCTTCTGTCGCGGACAGGTTGCAGCGGTGATCCCGCGCTAGCCGCGCCCCCGATCGCGCCCCGGCATGCAAACGGGGCTATAGCACCGGGTCCGAAAAACGCCCGCCGGGACGGATCGGGTCCGCTGTGGTGGGGGATGGGTGCAGTTGGCGCCAGTGCTGTTATCGTGATGGTTCTCGCAACGGTGCTGCCGCAGCGCAACGCGCCTCGCTCACCCGTGCCGCTTGCGTCGACACTGGGACCAATCGGGGCACCAGTTGGACCGCCGGTCGGGGCGACAGACGCCGTCCAGCCGGCGGCTCCGCCCTTGGCAACCGAGCCGACACCATCCGTCAACAGCGCTGGACCGGCACCGTCCGCCCCCGCCAACCCGGTCGTCCCCCCTGCCCCCGGCGGAGCACAATCGCCAGAGCCAGGAGCCGCCACCCTTATCAATCCCCTCCGCCGCAGCGAAACGAGTTTAAGGCGCGATTTCCGGGATTTTTTGAACAACACCGGGCGGCAGGACGTGGCACGCAACCCGGTTGCCTTTCAAGCCTTGTTCCAGGGTTATCTGCGGTGGAGACAGCAAACCCCGTCCGAACGGTCCGCGCCGCAATAGCCCGCAATCCGAACCTGACGGGGCCGTATTAGTTGGCTGTCCCGAGTTTGTCCCAAGGCAGCCGGCAAGCTGGCAACCGCAACAACTGACCAATTGCGAAACACTGCAGAGAAACCCCTTTTAGACGCGAAAAATCATTCAAGTGGTCCGAATGTTGCTTCATAATCCGTCATGGAACATCCAGCACATCAGGTCGCTTTGGTGGTAACGACTACAACGCAGACCGCATGACGCGCATGACATGGCGCAGCGGCGTCTCAACCAGGGTCTGGACGTTACAGCAACCGGCCAGCGCGTCCTGCGTGACGCGTTGACCCACGTTCACCCGGCGGAGGCGACGCCGGTCACCATCGGACACCTCCTTGCGCTCGTCACAGCACGGCTGGCGGAAGCGGATGATGATCCGTTCGGCAATCCCCTGCTGTCGGTCTCACTCGCCATCACCCGTATGTTCGATGATGGCACGCTCGGCCTGAACGATATCGAAGCCTTCGTACGCGACCTGCGAGACGAGGCATTTCAGGATCGGGCGCACCGGCTCGCCTCCTATGTCGGCGGCACCAGCATGGCTGAGAATGAGGCGGCTTTGGCTGCCGTGGCGCGTACAGTGCTCCGTCCTGAGGCTGACGGAAGCCCGGCCAAATGGACGTCGTTCCAGCATTTGATGGAAACAACGCGCTATGCCGCCGTGTTCACGGCACATCCTACGTTTTCCCTAGCACCAGACGCCGCCGCCATGCTGGCCGCTATCGCGAGCGGCAGCCGCACGATTGCAAGGCTCGCCAGCCATCGGCCGCCGGCTATCACGCTGGAGGGTGAGTTCCAGCAGGCGGTTCAAGCCATGCGCCACGGCCGCGATGCGCTTGATCGTTTGAATGCAGCATTGCTGGCCGCAGCGCGTGAAGTTTGGCCGGACAAATGGACCAGCCTGCTGCCGCGCCCGATCGTGCTGGCCAGTTGGGTTGGCTATGACACAGACGGCCGGAACGATATCGGTTGGGCCGACACACTCCGGCTACGGCTGCGCATGAAGCAGTTGCAGTTGGAACGGCTGATCGCGTCGCTGGCGAGCCTGCCCGCGGCGCAAGCGCTGCATGACCGCATCGACGTGGCGCAAACGGCAGTGGCCAGCCAGCTTGCCGCCATTACCGGTGCAACCGACCCCCCCGGCATCGCCGCCTTCGCCCGCACGCTTGTGGACCAGCGGGACGCGGCCATGACGGGTCCCGAACCACTTTTAGACCTATTTGCATTCGCGATCGCTGCAACGACCGGCCCGGAGCGCCACAAATTATGCATCGCACGCGCCGGGCTGGTTGCGCACGGCCTGGCACTGGCCCACACGCATGTCCGGGTCAATGCGGCGCAGCTGCACAACGCCGTCCGCCAACGGCTCGGCATTACGGATACGGTGGGCGACCCCGCGCATCGCCGGGCGCTTTTGGTCGCAATCAACACGGCACTCGACACGGTTGAACCCGTGCCGGTCGATTTCGGCGGTTTGCTGGCCGAGCAGGCGTCGGCGACCCGGCTGATGATGACCGTGGCCCAACTGCTTAAGTACATCGACGGGTCCGTACCCGTACGGTTTCTGATTGCCGAGACCGAGAGCGGGTACACGCTGCTGACGGCACTCTGGCTCGCGCGGCATTTCGGCATCGCCGACCGGATCGAAATCAGCCCGTTATTTGAAACCGCCGCAGCGCTTGAGAACGGCCAGCGTGTGCTGGAGGAGGCCCTGCGTAGTCCACATTACCGGGCGTATCTGACCAAAATCGGACGGCTCGCTTTACAGTTCGGGTATTCGGACGCCGGCCGCTACGTCGGCCAACTGCCGGCCAGCTACCTGATCGAACGGTTGCGCTTTCGAATCGGTGAGACGCTCGCCCGGTTCGGCGTGACGGGGATCGAGGTCGTGCTGTTCGACACCCATGGTGAGAGCGTCGGCCGGGGTGCCCATCCCGGATCGATGGCAGACCGGCTGAAATACCTGTCGCCGACTGCCAGCCGCCAGGCCCTAAGCCAGGCAAATCTGCCCGTTCGCGAGGAAAGCGCGTTTCAGGGTGGCGACGGCTAT
>JAYVTX010000125.1:0-2508 GCA_043788425.1 Rhodospirillales bacterium | reverse complement strand
CTAGGCTTGCGTGCCGCCGCGTACCCAGCAGCCGACCTTGCCCGCGCGCGCGGTCCGACTGTCCTGATTGTTGGAGACGATGACGGGGCCGCCTCTGGGCCGCTTGCCTGGAAATGCGCTCACCGGCTCGCACGCTGGCCCAACGCGGTTATCGTCCATGCGGCCGGGGCGGAGGAACGGCATTATCTTGCGGCGATTGATGCCGCGGAACGTGTCGGTCGGGTGCTGCTGGTCGAGACGAGTTCAACGCACGCGTGGGCCTGGGGAAAATTCCTGGCAAATCCGCAAACGCTTATCATCGCCCCGCCTTCTGACCTGCCACATCCCGACCCGGCCTGTACGGGGCCAGTCCATTGAGCGCCGACGCCTTGGCCAGCGTACTGGCCGATCGGCTGAACTTACGGAAGCGCCCGCGATCGTGGGGAGGGGATTGCCCGTGTTGCAGCTACCATGGGGCGTTCTCGATCAAAGTCAGCCGGGATAGCCCGCGCCCGCGCCTTTACTGCGCCAACGGGTGCAGCGCCGATCAGCTTGCCGATGAGGCCTCCCGGGTGCTCGGCACCGATTGGACGCCACCCAAGCCGGTTGCGGGTCAGACGGTCGAGACTGCCAGGATCGCCAAATCTGAGGCCGCTGCCCGCATGTGGGACGGCAGCATCCCAAGCTCAGGCACACCGACTGCGCTTTACCTTGAGTGGCGCTCACTGCGGCTTTTGGCAGGATGCGAGAACCTGCGCCATCGCGGTGACTGTAGGCATCCGGAAGGCGGTCGCCACGCCGCGATGGTCGCGCGCGTCCAAGCCGCAGACGGGGCCATGCTCGCCGTCCATCGGACCTACGTGCGTCATGATGGCGGCAAGGCGGCTGTTGACCCACCCAAGGCCAGCCTAGGGCCGGTGTGGAGCGGGGCCGTGCGCCTTTCGCCTGTCGCTGACCATGTGGTGATTGGCGAGGGCATAGAGAGTGCTGCAAGCGCCGGCATTCTGCTCGGCATGCCGGCCTGGGCCGCTATCAGCGCCAACAATCTAGCGGCGGGTCTAGTGCTGCCCGATCAGGTCCGCGCCGTGACGATCGCGGCCGATCACGACCTTAACGGGGTAGGCCAGCGCGCGGCCCGGGACGCCGCTGCACGGTGGCGAGCAACCGGCCGAACCGTCCGCGTCGTCGTCCCCGATGTGCCCGGCCAGGACTTTAACGATGTGCTGCGGGAGCGTGCGCCATGCCTGAAGGCTTAGGGTTTTCCGAGCTTGCCAGTCCTGTCCTGCCCGTCATCGAGGTAAGGGCCGGGGACCTACACCTCCACGCCACCGCGGCCGAAGCCGCGATCGTCGCGAGCGGTCTGCCGATCTTCCAACGCGGTCCGAACCTGGTCCGGCCCACCGTGCAAGAGCTTCCGGCGACACACGGCCGGGTGACGCTTTCTGCCGGCCTGGCCACCATGACGGTGCCGGCCCTGCTGGACGTGTGCTGCCAGGTTGCATCATGGGAGCGGTTCGACGGCCGCACTGGCGGGCTGGTGCGAACGAACCCGCCAAAGCTGGTGGCTGACGTGCTTCTATCCCGGGCCGGGCAATGGCACTTGCCGGTGGTGGCTGGCGTCATCACGACACCCACCATGCGGCCCGATGGCTCAATCCTATCGGCAGCCGGGTACGACGCGGCCACACGCCTCTATCACGCGGCCGACACCTCTCTGACGCTCTCTCCTCGCCTGGCCAACCCGACTAGGCAGGATGCTCTCGCGGCCCTCGACCTATTGGGCGGCTTGCTGTCCGAGTTCCCGTTCGTGTCTCCCGTTGCCCGCTCTGTCGCGCTGGCGGCGCTGCTGACGCCGGTATGCCGCGGGGCGCTGCCGGTGGTGCCGCTCATCGCCATCCGCGCTCACACGGCTGGCACCGGCAAGTCCTACCTTGTGGACGTTGCCAGCGCCATCGCCACTGGCCGCCCCTGCCCGGTCATCTCGGCCGCGCCAGGCGACGACGCGGAAACCGAAAAGCGCCTTGCCGGTCTGCTGCTGGCCGGCACGCCCGTTTTGTCGATCGACAACGTTAATGGCGAGCTGGGAGGCGATCTTCTCTGTCAGGCCATCGAGCGGCCCTTCGTGAGGCTGCGTCCGTTAGGGCGATCCGACATCATCGAGATTGAAAGCCGCGCCACGGTCTTCGCGACCGGCAACAATCTCCGGGTTCGCGGCGATATGGTCCGACGCTCATTGGTCTGCGATCTCGACGCCGGGCTAGAGCGTCCGGAATTGCGGCGGTTCCAGGCTGATCCTGTTTCCACCGTCCTGGCCGATCGAGGCCGCTACGTGTCGGCCGTTCTGGTCATCGTGCGGGCTTACGTTCTGGCCGGGCAACCGTCACCGCCGCCACCGCTGGCAAGTTTTGAAGCGTGGTCGAGCCTCGTTCGTGGGGCGCTCCTATGGTTGGGCACCGCAGACCCGTGCGCCTCGATGGAAGCGGCCCGCGACGATGACCCCGAGCTGACTGCGCTGAACGAGATGGTGAC
>JAYVTX010000124.1:0-2516 GCA_043788425.1 Rhodospirillales bacterium | reverse complement strand
TTGGCTAGTGACGGCATGACCGCGGCCATTTCCGTAAAAATCTGCGACGGGTGCGTGTAGTTCCACGGCAGGCCCAGGCGTTGGCCGATGGCCTGGATGATCTCCCAATCCTGCCGCGCCTCACCCGGTGGCGTCAGCACCGCCCGGCCGATCTGCACCCGGCGATCGGTGTTGGTGAACGTGCCGTCTTTCTCGGCAAACGCGCTGGCTGGCAGCACGACGTCGGCATGGAACGCCGTTTCGGTCAGGAACAGGTCCTGCACGACCAAATGATCCAACTTCGCCAGCGCACCGCGGGCATGGTTCAGGTCGGGGTCGGACATGGCGGGGTTCTCCCCCTCCACATACATGCCGGTGATCGTGCCGGCATGGACGGCGTTCATGATCTCGACCACCGTGAGGCCCGCGACGGGGTCGATCGGGTGGTTCCAATATTGTTCGAAATGGGCGCGGATGGCCGGATCCTCGACGGATTGGTAATCCGGCAGCACCATCGGGATTAGCCCGGCGTCGCTCGCACCCTGCACGTTGTTCTGGCCCCGCAGCGGATGCAGCCCCGTACCCGGCCGACCGATCTGGCCCGTTATCAACGCCAGTGCGATCAGGCAGCGCGAATTATCCGTCCCGTGTACGTGCTGGCTGATGCCCATGCCCCAGAACACCAGCGACGCGCGCGACCGGGCGTATAGCCGGGCCACTTCGCGGATCGTGGCCGCCGGAATGCCGCAAACGGCCTCCATCGCCTCGGGCGGGAAGTCCTGGATGCGGTCGCGCAGTTCCTCATAGCCCTCGGTATAACCGGCGATGAACTGCTGGTCGGTCAGACCCTCGGTGATGATCGTGTGCAACATGGCGTTTAGCAGCGCCACATCCGACCCCGGCTTGAATGCCAGATGGTGCAACGCATGGCGGCTGAGCTGCTGGTGGCGCGGGTCGATAATGACCAACTTTGCGCCCTTCTTCACCGCGTTTTTGATGAACGTGGCCGCCACAGGGTGGTTCACGGCCGGGTTGGCACCGATGATGACGATTACTTCCGCATCGGCCGCCGCATGGAATGGTGCACTGACGGCGCCGGAGTTCAGGCCTTCCATCAACGCCGCCACGGAGCTGGCGTGACATAGCCGCGTACAATGGTCGACGTTGTTGCTGCCGAACCCAGTGCGGACCAGCTTTTGGAACAGGTACGCTTCCTCGTTGGATCCCTTGGCCGACCCAAAGCCGGCCAAAGCGCGCGGACCCATATTGCGCCGAATACGGTCGAACCCGCCTGCTGCGAGGTCCAGTGCCTCGTCCCACGTGGCCTCCCGGAAATGGGTCCAGGGGTTGGCCGGATCGACCTGGTCGTTAGCGTCCTTCGGCATGTTCGGCAGGCGGATCAGCGGCTTTGTTAGGCGATGCGGGTGGTGGATGTAGTCGAAGCCGAACCGGCCCTTCACGCACAGCCGGTTGTGGTTGGCGGGGCCGTTCTTACCGGTAGCGTAGACGATCTTTTCGTCCAGAACCTCATACCCGACCTGGCAGCCGACGCCGCAATAGGGGCATAGCGACTGCACGACCTTGTCGGGCCATTTAACGCGTGTCTCGTTCTCATCCAGGTACACGGACGGCATCAGGGCGCCGGTCGGGCACGCCTGCACGCACTCACCACACGCCACGCAGGTGCTGTCACCCATCGGGTCGTCCATGTCGAATACCGGCCGGGCGTCGGCGTTGCGGTACGCCATGCCGATCACGTCGTTGACCTGCACCTCACGACACGCGCGGACGCACAGATTGCATTGAATGCAGGCGTCCATGTTGACGCGCATGGCCGGATGGCTGGGGTCGTGGGTCCAGCGGGGCGTGGCCGGCAGGCGGCTTTCGGTCACGCCGGTTTGGTCGGCCCAACTCCAGAAACTGCTGGTCGGGTCGTGGCTGGTGGCACGGGCGGGCTGATCGGCGACCAGCAGCTCCATGACCATGTGCCGGGCCTTGGTCGCGCGTTCGGTGTTGGTATGCACCTTCATACCCACGGCGGGCATGCGTTTGCAGGACGGGGCCAGCACGCGCTCACCCTCGATCTCCACCATGCAGACCCGGCAATTCCCATCGGGCCGATAGCCGGGTTCCGGGCGGTGGCACAGATGCGGGATGGTGTTGCCCAAGCGGCGCGCCACGTCCCACACGCTCTCGCCCGCCTGGGCATATACGCGAACGCCGTCCAGCTCGAACGCAAGGCCCTGGGTTTCGGTTGTGTTCAGCCCCTGCAGGCCCTGGGTAGTGGTGGAGCTGCTCATTCGGCGGCCTCTCGGGTGGTCAGCAGATGCGGAAAATACTTGATTACACAAGTCAGCGGGTTGGACGCCGCTTGGCCCAGGCCACAGATGCTCGCGTCGCGCATGACGTCACCCAGCTCGGTCAGCAGCGCCGCATCCCATGCGCCCCGTTCCATCAACATGCGCGCCTTTTGCGTGCCGGTGCGGCAGGGGGTGCACTGGCCGCAACTTTCATCTTCGAAAAAGCGCATCAAGTTA
>JAYVTX010000123.1:0-8209 GCA_043788425.1 Rhodospirillales bacterium | reverse complement strand
GGCGCGAACTTTGCCGTCATCGCCTACGTGACGGTGGCGCTGGGCGGGTTCGGATCGATCCTGGGCGCGCTGGTGGCTGGCATCATGATCGGTGAGGTCGAGAGCCTGACGGCGCTGATCCTGGAGCCAAGTTTGAAGCAGGTTGGGATGTTCGCCGTGTACCTGGCCGTGTTGATGGTCCGGCCGCGCGGCCTGTTTGGGCGGTTGTGATGAGCACCATGGTTCCGGTTCACAATGCCATCACCCGCCGCCGCTGGCGGGAGCTGTTGGTGGGCGCGGTGGTGCTGGTGGCCCTGGGCGTGCTGCCGCTGCCGATCCACGATGCGTACACGCAAAATCTCATCATCATCACGCTGCTATTCGCCGGGTTGAGCCAGGCCTGGAACATCCTGGGCGGGTATTGCGGCCAGATCTCATTGGGGCATGCGCTGTATCTGGGCGTAGGCGGGTACGTGAGCACGAAGCTGTTTGTGGATTTGGGTGTGCCGCCAATGCTGGGCATGTTCGCCGCTGGGGCCGTGGCCGGGGTGCTGGCGCTGCTGGTCGGCTGGCCGTGCTTCCGATTGAGCGGGCATTATTATGCGATCGCGACGGTTGTGGTGGGCGAGATTGGGTACCTGCTGTTCCTAAATTGGGAGTGGGTGGGGGCAGCGACCGGCATCTACATCCCGTTCCGCGGCGAAAGCCTGGTGGACCTGCAATTTCGCACCACGAAGCTGCCGATCCACTATGTTGTGCTGGCCTATGTCGCGCTGACCTGGGCCGTGGCTTGGCTTATTGAGGGTTCGCGCTGGGGGTTTAGCTGGCGGGCGGTGCGGGACGATATGGTGGCCGCACGCAGCCTGGGTGTGCGGGTATTCCCGTCGAAGATGGCGGCGGCTGCGATCAGTGGCTTTTTGACCGGCATGGGCGGGGCAATCTACGCGCAATACGTGGGCTACATCGATCCGGACAGCGTGCTGGCCGGGCACTTGTCGATCCTGATCGCCCTGCCGGCCGTGCTGGGTGGCGTGGGTACGCTGTGGGGGCCGCTGCTGGGCGCCGCCGTGCTGATACCGGTCAGTGAGCTGTCGCGAAGCTATCTGGGCGGTGGCGGACAGGGGGTGGACCTAATGATTTATGGTGGACTGATCATGGCCGTTGCATTGGCCCGCCCGGCCGGGTTGGTCAGCCTGTTCCCCAGCATCCAAGCCGGGGCGCAGAAGTAGATGGCGGCGCTGATGGAATTGCGGGGCGTCACCAAAACGTTCGGGGGTGTGGCCGCCAATGTCGATATCTCGTTCGATGTCGCCGAGGGTGAGATCTTGGGCCTGATCGGTCCGAATGGTGCGGGTAAGACCAGTCTGTTCAACTCGATCAGCGGCGAGGTGACGCCCGATCGTGGCACGATCACGCTGGCCGGCGTGCAAATCAGCGGCACTGGGCCGGTCGCGTGCTCGGCCGCAGGGGTTGCGCGGACGTTTCAGGTCGTTCGCAGCTTTGACAGCATGACGGTATTGGAGAACGTGATGGTCGGCGCGTTTGCCCGGCACGGCCGCAGCCGCCCCGCGATGGCGGAGGCGACACGGGTGCTGGCCTTTGCCGGGCTGGACCACGTGATGGACCGCGACGCCCACGCGCTGACACCGCCCGAAAAGCGCCGGCTGGAGATTGCCCGTGCCCTGGCCACTGCACCGCGCGTGCTGTTGCTGGACGAAATGCTGACCGGCCTGACGCCGACCGAGGCCGCGGCGGGCGTGGCGCTGATCCGCGCCGTGCGGGACCAGGGCGTGACCGTCGTGATGGTCGAACACGTGATGGAGGTGGTGCTGCCCCTGGTCGACCGGGCCGTCGTGCTGAACCTCGGCCGCGTACTGACGCAGGGGACCCCGGCCGAAATCGTCAAGAACCCGGACGTGATCCGCGCCTATTTGGGAGACCGCTATGCTGCTTGAGATGCACGGCGTTTCGGCCAGCTATCGCGGGCTTAAGGCGTTGCAGGGCGTGTCGATCAAGGTGGCTGCTGGTGAGATCGTGGCCGTCGTGGGTGCCAATGGGGCGGGCAAAAGCACCCTGCTGCGCGCCATCGCCGGGCAGGTCGCGACGGAGGGGATGATCACCTTCGATGGCGCAACCATCGCGGGGGAAAAGCCGCATCTTGTGACCCGGCGCGGCGTCGGTCTGGTGCCGGAGGGGCGGCGGCTGTTCCCGCGTTTATCGGTTGAGGATAATTTGCGTCTGGGCGCCTACGCCAAACGCGGCGACCCGAAGCGGTTCGAGCCGCTGTCGTTGGTGTACGACCTGTTTCCCCGGTTGAAGGAACGCCTGCCCCAACGGGCGGAAACGCTGTCGGGTGGCGAGCAGCAGATGCTGGCGATCGGGCGTGCGTTGATGACGCAGCCCCGCCTGCTGATGCTGGATGAACCGAGCCAGGGGATCGCGCCAAAGCTGGTGGACGACATTCTAGCCGCCGTGGGCCGCATTCGCGATTTGGGTACGACGGTGCTGCTGGTGGAGCAGCGGCTGGCGGAGGCGCTGGAGCTGGCCGACCGGGCCTACGTGTTGCAGACGGGGCGGATCGTGATGGAAGGCCCGGCCGCGACGATCGCGGGCGATGAAGGGGTTCGGCGCGCGTATTTGGGGATGTAACCGCCGCCCGTACCGGGTTCGGTCGGGGCGTTGCCCCGCGCAACACGCCCCCCCGCGCTGATCAATGCCGCTTCGATCAATTCTGTTTCGATCAATCAATATGTTATCGGGCTTATTTGGGTTGTGCTACGTGTTGAGCGTCCGGACCGGAGGCGTTGTCTTGCTCACAATCCTGATTATTCTCGCTGTGATCGTCGTCCTCGGTGTGGCGCTTGGCGTGCGGACCGTGCCGCAGGGCTATGTCTGGACGGTTGAGCGGTTCGGCGCATTCACCCGCCTGCTGCAGCCCGGCCTGAATGTCATGCTGCCGCTGGTCGAACGGGTTGGTCACAAGATGAACGTGCAGGAGATTGTGCAGGATATCCCCGAACAGGCGGTCATCACGCGTGATAACGCGGCCGTTCTGGTCGATGGGATCATGTATTACCGCGTATTGGACCCGGCCAAAGCGGCCTATGGCGCGCAGGATTTGGTGCAAGCGCTGACGAGCATGGCGATGACCAACATCCGGTCCGTGATCGGCGCCATGGACTTGGACGGTGCATTGTCCGGCCGGGATGAGATCAATGCGAAGCTGCTGGTGACGCTCGATCACGCAACGGCCCCATGGGGCGTGAAGGTCAGCCGGGTGGAGCTGCGGAAGATCGAACCGCCGGCGAACCTGGTTCAGGCTATGAACCTGCAGATGACCGCCGAACGCGAACGGCGGGCGACGGTCGCGCGTGCGATGGGCGAGCGGGAGGCGGAGATCGCCCGCGCCGAAGGTGCCAAGCAGGCGACGGTGCTGGGTGCCGAGGCCCGGCTGGAGGCAGCGATGCGCGACGCGAGCGCCCGCGAGCGCCTGGCGGAGGCAGAGGCCAACGCGACGCGCATGGTCGCCGCGGCGGCCGAGGGCACGGGGGCGGAGGCGCTGCGCTACTTCATTGCCCAGAAATATGTCGACGCCGTGGGCCGGCTGGCTGCCAACCCATCCGGGCGCACGCTGGTCATACCCCTGGAAACCAGTGCGCTTGCGGGCGGCATCACCCAGGCGATCGCGGCGATGCGTCTGGACGGCAAGCCGTAATGGGCGGCGTGACGCCGGGTGCGGCATGGTGGATCGGCGCCGGACTACTTGCCTGCGGCCTGGAAATGCTCACGCCCGGCATTTTCCTGTTGCCAGTTGGCGTGGCGGCTGTTCTGGCCGGCTTGGCCGTGTTGCTGGGGGCGGGCGGCCACACACCCTGGGTCGTGTTCGTGGTTGCAATCGGCGTGCTGGTCGTGAGCGCTGCGCGGTTCCGCCGCGGCCGGCCTGCCGACGTGACTAACGGCCCGGGCGCCGGAGTGGTCGGCGCATCCTGCATCGCGGATGGCTTTGCTGGGGCCGAAGGCAGGGTTCGGCTAGGCGACGGCGCCTGGCCCGCGCGCATGGCGGATCGGACGGAGCCGGCATTCGGCACGCGCCTGCGTGTCGTGGAGCTGGATGGGACAACGCTTGTTGTCTCCAGACTGGTTCCGTGATGCGGGCGGACCGGCCTTAACCCTTCCTAAGCGACTATACGCTACGTTATCCCCGTGACGGAGGCTCGTTGATTGCCGGATTTGATAAACATCGTTGTAGTGTTGGTTGCCATTGCGATTGCCGTTGCAGCCGGGTTCACCGTTATGTCGTCCCGGCGTCGAATGGCGCAGCTCACCGATCGGCTGGCCGAGGTGCAGCTCGCGCTGGATGGTGCGAATAACCGGTTGGAGCAAGCGCGCGGCCGCATGGCGTTGCTGAGCAACACTGACCCTGTCACCGGTTTGCTGGTCCGGCACGTGATTGTCGAACGGTTCCAGCTCAGCCTGGCCCTGTCGCATGCGCAGACAACGGTGTTCGGCGTGGTGCTGATCCAGCTGATGGATTTCGAACACCTGGCTGACATTCATGGCCGGGTCGTCGCGGATAAACTGCTGACCGTCGTGGCCGAGCGGCTGCAGGCGGCAACGCGCGATACTGACACCGTGGCCCGTGTGCGCGACCACGAGTTTGCGATGCTGGTCTCTGTACTACGCTCGGAAATTGAGATGGCTGACATTGCGACAGGCATCCGGGAACGGTTGACGCCGCCCATTACGGTACCGGGTTTAAAGGACCAGTTCCGACTGAACGTGCACGTCGGCAGCGCTACTTATCCAGCCGATGGAGAGAACTGGATGTCACTGCTGAAAAAGATTGATGAGCGGCTACAGGCCAGCCGGATTCAGGCTGGGGATTAGTTTTGTGGCGGGATTACAGCCACGTCCACGCTGACGCGCAAGCCCAGCACGTCCCGTCGGCTGCCGACATAGCCGCCACTGACGGGCGTCGCCTGTTCTGGCGTGCGGGCCGTGCAGATCCGGATCAGATTACGCCCGGCGATCAGACCGTTTGTCGGATCGTACTCGACCCAGCCGGCCCCCGGTAGATACACCGCCACCCAGGCATGGGTTGCCCCGCCGCCAACATTGGCCTGTCCGTCCGCCCGCCTGTCGTCATACAAGTAGCCGCTGACGAACCGTGCCGCCAGGCCGAGAGCACGGACCGCCTCCATCATCAACAGTGCGAAATCGCGGCAGGCACCGCTGCGGGTCGCCAGGGTCCGCGTTGGGCTGTTGGTTCCCTGCGCATCGCGGGCGGCATACTGGAACTCTGCCCGTATCGTGCGGGTCATGGCCGCCAGCATATCCAGCGTGCGGGTCGGGCCTGCTGGATTCAGGAAGCTGCGCGCCCAGGCATCGACGCCACGATCGGGATCGGGATATTGCCGCTCGATCGCACGGGCCAGGTCGGGCGCTTCATCGGTGCTGTAGCCAAACGGAAACATCTCGGCTGCCGGATCCAGCGGCAGGTCGGATGCGCTGGGATAATGATCAAGGTCGAGGCTTGAGACGATGCGCAGCAGTTGCGTATCCGAACGGTCCCATTCGAGGTACGCGAGCGAGTTGCCGAACACGTCATGGGCCCACCGGGTGCGAATCGGGGGCGGCGTTACCGACAGCGTTGCCGAATGCAGGCGCAAATCGTGGCTGTCGCGCGGTCGCAGCATAAGCCGATGCGTCGTGGGACGGACCGGCCGGTGATAGACGTACTCGGTCGAATGGGTGATGCGAACACGGGGCACCCGGTCAGAATACGCCGAATACCTTCAGCAGGATAATGATTGGGATCGGGATGCCGACTAGCCACAGCAAAATACTACGCATCGCGATACGCCCTTTGGAATATAGTCCGGTCGGAACGCGGTCGCGCTGTCGCGGTTGCCGTCAGGCAGGGCGCAACCGGCCCAGCCTGGATGCCAGCCGCCGCCGCAGCCCGCCAATCCGGCCCACGGCACCCAGCAGCCGGTCAAGCAATGCCAGTGTGCGCCGATCGCCGTCGCTACTATCCTGCAGCCAGAACAGAAGGGTCGTGCCGTACACACCAGCCAGGATGGCGCGCTTCGTGTACCAGCTGAAATCGGTAGAGGTGTCGCCCGCCGCGTGCCAAATGGCGTCGACCGTGCGGGCCGTGCACCGGCTGGCCAGCACCGCGTGGCCAGGTACGGCCAGCACGGCCAATGCGCGCCTGACGGCTCCCTTATACGGGGCATTCTGTGCCAGCCGTACGGCAATGATCGCCCGCACCCGGTCCGACAAACGTGGTGCAGCGATGGCCGCCGCCCCAGCCTCCATCCAACGGTCGCCGAGGTCGCAATACGCCTCGATCAAATCGAGGGTGCCGCCCGGGAACAGCAGGTCGGCATCGGGCCCGGCGGCGCGTTTAAGGGCGGTGATGCTCCAGCCGTCGTAATCGGCAAATGGCAACAGGGCCATGATGGCCGCGTCGCGTTCGGCACTGCGTTCGGGGTGGGACATGGCGGATTTCCTATGTAACCGGGCTGCCGTACCGGGCCAGCTCCTCATTGAACGCAAATAGGCGTCCGTCGGTCATGCGCATCGGGTAGAGCACGCCGTCGAGGTGAACGACCTCATGCTGAATGACGGCAGCCTGAAAGCCCTGGGCGGTGATGTCGATGGCAGCGCCATCCTGGTCGATCCCGGTCAGGCGGATTTGCGCGGGCCGGGTAATGGCGGCACGTAGGCCCGGGATGGACAGGCAGCCTTCCCATATGGTGGCGCGGTCGTCGCCGATCGGGGTTACGACCGGGTTGATGACGGCGCTCGGCCCCTGCGGCTCCGTAACACCCGGCCGGTCCGCCGCCAGCCGATAGACAAAAAGCCGGAGCGAGACGTGGACCTGGGGTGCGGCGAGACCAGCGCCGTTGGCGTCGTCCATCGTGTCGATCATATCGGCAATCAGGCGCTGGATGTCGGGCGCGGCCGGGTTCGGTACCGGGTCTGCGATGCGGAGCAGGACGGGGTGGCCCATGCGGGCGATCTTGAGAATTGCCATGCGGTGACCCTACACGCGGGCTCACGGGCGGGCTATCGCTTCCGCTCGGGATGGTGGTATATGGACACCCGGCCGCGGTCAGTCCGCGGCACAGTCTATTGATGCGTTTACGACAGGAGCAAGCGG
The DNA here is from genome assembly GCA_043788425.1 of Rhodospirillales bacterium. Taxonomy (GTDB): domain Bacteria; phylum Pseudomonadota; class Alphaproteobacteria; order Acetobacterales; family Acetobacteraceae; genus JANPPS01. Next base: position 1,062 of record JAYVTX010000123.1, on the reverse strand, counting down.
CCAAGTGCAGGTTATCGTCCGTGACAACAACGTTGATCAGGCGCTGAAAGCGCTGAAGAAGAAGATGCAGCGCGAGGGCGTGTTTCGCGAGATGAAGCTGCGTCGCCACTTCGAAAAGCCGAGCGAGCGTCGGGCGCGTGAGGCGGCCGAAGCCGTGCGCCGCGCCCGGAAGATGGAGCGTAAACGCCTGGAGCGTGAGGGCTTCTAACAAATTTTCGATCATGGTGGCGATGCTGTGGCCCGCAGAAGTCTGTTCGGTGCGGCCGCTATCGCAACAGCCGTACTTGCGGCAGATCCGGTCCGGGCTCAACCAGCGGCTAGGACATACGTCCTCGTACATGGTGCCTACGGCGGCGGCTGGATCTGGCGCGACGTAGCTGCCGGCCTGCGTAGACTCGGCCATCGGGTTTATACCCCAACCCAGACCGGTATGGGAGAGCGTGCGCATTTGATGGCGCGGCAGATTACCGTCGGCACCCACATCGATGACGTCGCCAGTGTGATCGAGACGGAAGAGCTGTCTGGCGTGATCCTCGTCGGCCATTCCTATGGCGGTATGGCGGTCACGGGTGTGGCCGACCGGCTGACCGACCGCATCCAGCATGTCGTGTACCTTGATGCGCTCATTCCCGAAAATGGCGACACCGCTTTCTCGATCCTGCCGGGTGGTCTGGCCGACAGCCGGCGCAAAATGGCGCGCGAGCAGGGCGGCGGCGTGGCCCTGCCGGTACCTGGGCCCGAGGCATTCCCCATCCCGGACGGCCCAGCCAAGGATTGGTTCATGCGCCGCCTACGTCCCCACCCGATTGGCACGTATGAGAGTACGGTCGTACTGACCAAGCTGGCCGGTGCTGGTTTGCCTGTCACGTACGTCGCGTACACGAACCCGCCCCTTGCCTCCATCGAGCCGAGCCGGCAGCGCGCCCGGGCCAAGGCAGGCTGGACCTATCGCGAGCTGCCAGTGCCGCATGATGTGGAAGTCATGTCGCCCGAGACGGTGGTGTCGCTTTTGGCGGAGATCGGCTGAGTACCTACTGCGCCAACCCCGCCTCGATCAGGGCG
>JAYVTX010000122.1:0-12119 GCA_043788425.1 Rhodospirillales bacterium | reverse complement strand
ACCCAGATTGCTGACCGGGAAGCTGATTACATCGGTTGGTACGGTTAGTTACAGCATGTATCTCGTGCATTTCGCACTGCTTTGGCCATCCTACACGTTAGCCAGTTTTGTGATGCCCGGGAATGGTCGAGCCACCCTGGCTGTTTATTTCTGCAGCGTTGCTGGGGTAGCGTTCCTGATATCACGGGTCACGTACCGATGGATCGAACAACCGCCAAGGCGCTGGATTGCCGCTCGGCTGCGGCGATCATCAGTTATGGTGGACCGCCGCGCCGGCAGCGGTGCCCGCTAAGACAAGGGCGACGGTCCATATCAACTTTATCGGACACTACCGCTCCGACACCATCCGCTGCACTAGTCCATCATGCCACACATACCGGTGAACCAGCGCAGCCGCGGCATGAAAACCAGCTAGTCCCAAAATTATCGTCGCCAGCGTCCCGTGCCAGTCCTGAACCATCTCCCGCAGGGCCTTATCGGCCGGGTCGAACGCCGGGATGGTGAACACATTGAAGATACTGTCGCCGCGTACCCACACATTGAACACGCCCAGCGCCAGCGCGGCGGCGATCAAGGCATACAGGCCCCAATGCGTGGCCTTGGCCAATACATGCAGCGCGCCCCGGTCGGCGGGCGGCAGGCGGCGGCCACCGGTCACGCGCCACGCAACCCGCGCGATGAATATACCTAGCAGCGCCAGTCCCAGTACAATGTGCATCGATCGCGCATCGACGCGCAGCGGCCCGCGCGGAAACCAATCGATAATTTGTGCGCCCACCCATTGGCTGACCACCAGCCCGGCCGTCAGCCAATGGAGCCAGATCGTCCGCGTATCGTAGCGGGGTGCGTCGGTGACAGGCTGCATCAGCCCTGCCCGATCGCGATCCCGGCCGCCAGAACCAGCGCGCCACCGAGCATAACCTTGGCCACCGCGCTAACGGGAGGCGTATCCATGTATTTCCACTGGATCCAGGCGATCGCCAGCAGCTCGGTCACTGTCACGGCCCCAGCCAGCGCGGTCGCTGTCCAGAAATCCGCGATCAAGAACGGCAGCGTGTGGCCAATGCCGCCCGCAATCGTCATCAGGCCGCACACAAACCCGCGCAGCACCGGCGTACCGCGGCCCGACAGCTTGCCGTCATCGGCCAGCGCCTCGGCAAAGCCCATGCTGATGCCGGCACCGATCGACGCGGCCAGCCCGACCAGGAAGGCGTCATGGCTGTTCTGCGTCGCGAACGCCGCGGCGAATACGGGTGCCAACGTGCTGACGGAGCCGTCCATCAGCCCGACCAGGCCCGGCTGCACGACCTGGAGGATGAAGCGCTTGCGGGCGTCCTCGTCCTCGGCCGTGCGCTTATGGCCGGGCAGGCGCTTGTCCACGATCTCGGTCGCAGTGGTCTGGTGTTCCATCTCCGCCGTTGCCAGGTCGCCCAGCAGCTTGCGGATCGTGGCGTCCGACGACCGGCTGGCAGCGTCGGTATAAAAGCGGCTAGCGTCGGCCTCCATTTGGTGGGCCTGCCGGCGGACGGCGTCGATGCCGAGGGGCCGGACCTGCCACGCCGGCCGTCGCGCGACGGTACCGCGAACATCCTGCCGGCGGACCAGCGGAATGTGATCGCCGAACTTGGTGACGAATGTGTCGATCAACATGCGGCGATGCTCGCTCTCCTCGGCCGCCATGTCTGTAAATACCCGGGCGCTATCGGGGTATTCCTCCCTCAGGCTTTCGGCAAAGTCGGCGTAGATTCGGCCGTCCTCTTCCTCACTGCTGATGGCCAGGGCCAAGATTTCTTTTTCGTCGAGGTCAGTAAGATTTCGCATAGCCTTTAATTGGCCAGCACGACCGAAACGGTCAACCCGGCCGCGTAATGATGCGAACCATTCGCAGTTGCAGCAATTATGTTCTTTCGATGTGATAGAGCGGGAGCGTGCGCCACCATGTCAGCTTGCCTGCACCAGTGGCAATCATGAATGCAGCGTCCAGGCCGCGCCCGCGCAACGCGGCAGGGGCCGCCCGCAACAGGCCGATCGCTGCCTGCGCCGTGCCGCGCGCCATGATACCAGCGGCACGCCGGCCGGGCCCGTCACTATGGCGCACGGCGGCCGCGGTATAGACCTGCGCGCCCGAATAGGCCCGCAATAGCTGATAGCGCCACGCCGTACGCCCGGCCGGAATTGTCTCCTGCACGCCGGCGCCGGGGCACCAGACGAACCGCCGGCCGCGCCGTTCCAGGCGAAGGAACAGGTCAAGATCCTCGCCGCCCGACGCACCGAACGCCGGATCGAACGGACTGGCGTCTGTGAAGCACGTATCGCGCCGCCAGATCGACGTGGCGGTGCTTACGACAAAGCCCGGCGTACGGGCGGAGGGGACGATGGGCGTACCGGCCGGCGCATGCAGGACGCGGGTGAAGCGGGCGCCGGCCGGGTCCCAGGCGGGGGCCCCACCCTCAAACACCGGGCGCACCGGGCCGATCGCGCCGTCTGCGCCACCTGCGATCGCGTCGATCAGGGCGTCGAGCCAACCGGGCTCCACGACCAGGTCGTCATCCAGGAACGCGACGAGCGGGGCCACGGACGCCGCTATCCCAGCATTGCGCGCGATCGAAATGTTGGGCGGCCCGGCGCGCACCGACCGCACCGGGACCGGCGCCCCGGCCAGCGACGCCACCAGCGGGGCCGCGTGGCCATCGACGCTGTTATCGGCAATCACGATCTCATACGGGGTGCCCCGCCGGGTTGCATCGGCCAGGCAGGACCGCACGGTACCAGCCAGCATCCGCGGGCGGTTGTAGGTGCAGATGACCACGCTTGCGATCACGCCACGCACCCGGCGATCCCGGTATCGAGTGGCACGAGCGGCTGCCATTCCAGCGCCGTCCGTGCACGGGTTGCGGGATAAGTGGCGTGCAGACGAAACAGCGTGAGCTCACTTCCTGACGGGGCCAACAGCGCGCGGACCAAAGCGGGACGTAGGCTGGGTGCCACACGCGCCAGCGCCTTGGCTGGCAACGCCGCGCAGCTCCACGAACGTAGGCGGCCGGGCGCGTGGTCGGGCGCCGGCAGGTCCGTGGCCGCGGCCAGGCGGGCGAACCAGGCGTTCCAGGTCAGCGGCGTGCCGGCGTCGATATTGAACACCTGGCCGCCGACATCGGCCGCCAGTGCCAGGCCGGCCGCGCGGGCCACGTCATCGACATGGACTGGATTGCAAAGCCCATCGGCATCGGCACCAAACTGCCCCCAGCACCCAGCACGCAGGCGGGCCAGCAATTTGTCCACGAACACGGTGGCACCGGGACCATAGATGATGCTGGGCCGCAGCCGCACGACTGTAGCCCCGCACGCGGCCTCCGCCACTTGTTTCCAGGCCGCATAGCCGCGCAGGTTTTGGGGCAGCGCCGCATCCTCGGTTACGGTGCCGGGCGTGGCCCCGTACACAGCGACCGAGCTGAAATGCACCACCCGGCGCGACCCGGCCGCGGCCAGCACGGTTTGGGTGCCGCCCACGGTAACCGCCGCGGAACCGACCGCGCAATGAATGACGGCGTCCATCCCCTCCATGGCCTGGTCGCAGGACGCCCGATCCGTTACGTCCAGCACCACGCCGGGGGCGTTCAGTACGACGCCACCGCCGCGTGTACCCGCCCGCACGTCAACGCCGATTGCGCGCAGATGCCGGACGACCGCCCGCCCGACAAACCCGCCTGCCCCGGTTACCAGCACATGCGTCATCACCGCCTCCGACTGGGAAGCGCTTACCGTGGGTCGGGCAACAATGCTACGCCGTGGCCCATGACTGTATTGATTGCTGTTGTCGGTGCCGGCTACGTCGCTGACATGTACATGCAGACCCTGCCGGCGCATGACTTGCAGCTGGCCGGCGTGTATGATCGAAACCCGGCCCGGCTGGCGGCGTTTTGCGCATTCCACCGGGCCACCGCGTACCCGTCATTGGATGCATTGCTGGCCGATGAACGGGTTGGCATCGTGGTCAACCTGACCAATCCGCGCAGCCATTTTGAGGTCTCGCACGCCGCATTGCAGGCCGGGCGGCATGTCTATTCGGAAAAGCCGCTGGCAATGACGCTGAGCGATGCACAGGCGCTGGTGGCACTGGCGGCGTCACGCGGATTGCATCTGGGCGCCGCCCCCTGCAACCATTTGGGCAATGCGGTCGCAACATTGCAGCGTACCCTTACGCAGGGTCGGCTGGGCCGGGTCATGCTAGCCTACGCCGCCATGGATGACGGCATGATCCCGGGCCTGGCCTACGGCGCGTGGCGCAGCCGGTCCGGCGCACCCTGGCCCGCCCGGGATGAGTTCGAAGTCGGGTGCGTGAACGAGCACGCGGGCTACCAGATTTCACCCCTGGTCGCGCTGTTTGGGCCGGTCCGCACAATCACGCGCTATGCCGCGGTGGCCATGCCGGAAAAAGCGCCGGAACTGGGCCTTGGCTTCCAAGGGCCAGACCTGAGCGTTGGCGTACTGGCGTTCGATCACGGCGTCCTGGCGCGGCTGACGTGTAGCATCCTCGCACCAACCGACCGGTCGTTGCGCGTCGTTGGGGTCGATGGCGTGGCCACGCTGGCCGATGTTTGGGAATATGATAGCCCCGTCCGAATCAGCCGCACCGGCATGGCGCTATCGTCCCGGGTGGCGCGGAAAGCCGAGCAAAAGCTGCACGGCGTCGCACCGGGCCTGATGCTGGGGCGGCGCTTGCGGCACGACGGGCCGCGGGCGGTACGGACGCAGGGCGGGCACCACATGGATTTCGCCCGCGGGATCGCGCAACTGGCGGACGCGATCGGACGGCTACCGCCAGGCCCGGGCGCGGCGCTTGCGCTACATGTGACGGCGGTGACGCTCGCGCTGCAAGACGCTGGCCCGGCGACGCGTACGGTCGACGCGCCGTAGGTTACTACCGAGCTCGAGCCCCTGTTTAGATGGACCGCCGCGGGGCGACGGGTACCTTCAGTTCGGCCTCCAACTGCTTGATCCGGTTCACCACACTCTCCCGCAACGTGGGCGTCGTGTGCTGTTTCATGCCGGCCAGCGTCTCCTTCAGCTCGCGCAGCAGCTTTTTATTTTCATCGATCGAACGCTTGACCGGGACGTTATCGGACTTTTGGTCGCCATAGGCGCGCATTGCAGACTCCTTACTTCGACAAATCGGGGTTCCGCCACGCAAGCAGCGGGAATCGCCACGAGCGAATAAAATAGCGCACAAACAGCCGCCGGGGCGAGAGGCTGAAACGCCACAGCCATTCGAGGCCGGCGCGCTGCATCGCCGCAGGCGCGCGGGCGATCAGGCCGGCGCCGACGGCTAGCGCTTCGCCGATGCACAGCGCGACGGGATTGCCCAGCGCGGCACCCTGCTGGTGCACCCAGATCTCAGATTTCGGCGCGCCGACACCTATCAGAAGTACGGCCGGGCCGTAGCGCCGGATGGTCTCGGCCAGGGTCGCGCCATACGCCGCGTCATGTTCGAAGCCGAACGGCGGCACAACGGATTGCACCGGGCCCCAGCCGCGTGCCGTTAGCGCCCGTTCCGCGCCGGCACCCGCTTCGCGATCCGGGGCAAGAATAAAAATCGGACCGGTGGGCGTGCGGTCCAGCAGCGCCCGCCACAGATCGTGCCCGGTCACGCGCGCCACATTCTGCGCGCCCTGGGGGCTGCGTGCCTCCCGGGACATACGTGCTCGGGCCAGCCAAACGACCGGCATCCCATCCAGCGTGCGGGCAGCGGCGCTGGCATAGGCGGCGCGAAAGGCGGGTGTGCGCGACAGGTTCAGCACGTGATCGAGGTTGGCGGTTACCACTAGCCGGGGGCCGGCGCCTGGCACGGCAAACGCGTCGTCCAGCACGGCCGCAGCCGGGCGGGTGTCGAAGCGCATGCCGAATAGCTCAACCAGCATAGGCTTGTCGCATCGTTTCGATCGACGCCAACTTGCCATATAACGGCTGCCAATTATCAGCGGCTGCGATGGGCTTCCACAGTGCCTCCACCTCCTCGATCAGCATCGTGCAGGGTGGGCCATCGAAATACGGGTGGTGCGGGCGGGTGGGTATGGCACCGGCCAGGGCTGCGCGTGCGCCGTCCCACTCTGCCCCGGCGGGTACACTGCCGCGATGGCATTTGGAAAACGCCAGCTCGAACGGCGTTTGACTGGCACTGAGCCACGCGTACCACGCGGCACTATCACCGCCGGCAACGCCCAGCCGCCAGCCCGTCGCGTCGTCCAGCGCGGCACGGAACCGGGCGCTGAATGTATCTAACACCGCCACCAGCGCGTCGCGGTCCGATAGCGACAGCAGGCTCTCTGCTAGGCGCGACAGGTTCCACAGCATCGTCTCCGGCTGACGGCCGTAGGCGTATAGGCCGCCATGGTCGAAATAGGCGGCGGTGAAGGCCGGGTCATAGGTCGGCAGGAAGCGCCAGGGACCGTAATCGAAGCTTTCGCCAGTGATGTTGATGTTGTCGGTGTTCAGCACGCCGTGCACGAACCCGGCCGCCATGTACTGCGCGGCCAGCCGGGCGACGCGGGCCACGACGGCGTCTAGGAATGCAGGCGCGGTTTCATCTGCTTCCGGCACGTAGTACCGCACGCAATGGGCAATCAGGCGGCGGAGGTTGTCGGTTTCGCGCCGGGCTGCCAGGCGCTGAAACGTGCCGATACGGATGTGGCTGTGATTGAGCCGGACCATGACGGCCGACCGGGTGGGCGACGGTTCATCGCCGCGCTGCAATGCCTCACCGGTTTCGATCAACGACAGCGTGCGGCTGGTATCGACACCCAGCGCCTCCAGCATCGACGTCGCCAATATCTCGCGCATGCCGCCCTTGAGCGTCAAACGGCCGTCGCCGCCGCGGGACCAGGGGGTCTGGCCGCTGCCTTTCGTACCTAAATCCATCAGGCGTCCGGCGGTGTCGTGTAGTTGGGCGAATAGAAAGCCGCGTCCATCGCCCAGGTCGGGATTGTAGTGCTGGAACTGATGGCCGTGGTAGCGGAGCGCCAGCGGTGCCGGAAAACTACCTGGCAAGGGTATGAACTGGCCGAAATGGCCGGTCCAGGCGGCGTCGGTCAGGTCGTCCAGCCCGATCTGCGCCGCCGCGCGGTGGTTACGGTAGCGCAGGATGTGCTTCGGAAACTGCGCGGCCGCGACCACATCATAGAAATCAGGGCCAAGGTCGGCATGGGTCGTCACGGTCTGCATGGCCGCCCGTATATCAGCGTTCGTCGCTGATGACCCGGCCATCATTTGGCAGCGTGCCCGGCGGCACCATCTCAACATCGGCCCGTAAGCCCGTGATGGCCTGAAATCCGTTCGCGAGCGGCGTGGCCAGGTCGGCCGGTCCCTCGGCCCGTAAAACGGCGCGGTCCTGCTCGCCAGCGCGGGTCAGCACCAGTCGCAGGCGGGCCGGGACCTGCTGCGTGAGTGTCGCGAGCTGTTCCGGGCGCACGAACATGCCGCGCAGTTTCGCAGCCTGATCGGCCCGGCCCAGCCAGCCGCGTAGGCGTGGCGCAGTGCCCGGTACCAACGCCGATAGGTCACCGAGGGCCAAGCGGATCAGGGGCTCGTTATGGTTGAAGGATGAGACGACAACTTCTCCCACCTCACCATCCGGGACCGGGTCGCCCGTGCCGGGGCGGACGATTTCCACCAGCACGCCGTCATTGACCCAAAGCCCGTCGCGGGCCGGCGTTTCGTATGCAATCACGCCGAGATCCGCCGTGGCATAGGCTTGGTAGGCGTGGACGCCACGTTTGGTGAGTTCGGCCTGTAACGACGGCGGAAACGCGGCACCGCTGACCAGCGCCTTGGTGATCGACGTCACCCCCGCATCAAGTAGGATTTTCAGGAAGTCGGGCGTACCGGCGTAACCAACCGGTGCCAGTTGCGCGCAGATTGCCACCAGCTGCGCCGTATTGCCGGGTCCGGCCGGAATGACTGCGCATCCCAGCGCCCGCGCACCGCTATCGAGGATGAAGCCGCCGGGCGACAGGTGATAGCTGAGCGTGTTCAGCACCAAGTCGCCGGCTACGAAACCAGCCGCGCCAAACGCCCTGGCGGCCCGCCACGCGTCTGGCCCCGGCCCCTCCCGTTCGTAAATCGGACCTGGTGAGGCGAACACGCGGCCCCCGTGCGGCCACCCGGCGCGCAAGCCCGCGAGGGGGGGGTCGGCGGCCTGCATCGCTGGCAAATCCGACTTTCGCAGTAGCGGCAGGTTGGCCAGCACCGCGGTATCCGGGTCGATCGGCCCCAAATGCCGCGTCCAGCCCGGCAAGGCCAGCGCGGCCCGCAGCAACGCTGGCAGGTTCACGCCAGCCACCGCTTGCGCCGCTTGTAGTTCTTGACCTCGCGAAAGCTGCGCCGCCCACCTTCCCCCTCGCCGCCATGGCCGAGGTAGAATTGCTTCACGTCGTCATTGGCCAACAGCGCGCTGGCCGCCCCGTCCATCACGACCCGGCCGCTTTCCAGGATATAGCCGTGGCTGGCATAGCGAAGCGCCAACGACGTGTTCTGTTCTGCGAGTAGAAAGCTAACCCCGTCCTGCTGGTTCAGCGTGCGCACGATCTCAAAAATCTCATCCATGACCTGCGGTGCAAGGCCCATCGAGGGTTCATCCAACAGCACGAGCGTTGGCCGGGACATCATCGCGCGGCCGATCGCACACATTTGCTGCTCACCCCCGCTGGTGTAGCCGGCCATGGCGCTGCGCCGGGTTTTTAGGCGTGGGAACAGGCTGTAAATGCGTTCCAGATCCGCCTTGATGGCGGCCCGCCCGTCGGTGCGGGTGTAGGCGCCGGTCAGCAGGTTTTCCTCGATCGTCAGGTGGCCGAAGCAGCCTCGCCCCTCCATGACCTGGATGCAGCCCGATCGCACCAGCGCGGCCGGGGAGCGGTTTTGGACCTGCTCACCTTGGAACGTGATTGCCCCTTTGGTGACCCGGCCCCGCTCGGCCTCCAGCAGGTTCGATACGGCGCGCAAGGTCGTAGTCTTGCCCGCACCATTCGCCCCCAGCAGCGCCACGATCCCACCGCGGGGGACGTCTAACGAGACGCCCTTCAGCACCAGGATCACACGCTCATAGACGACCTCAACGTTGGTGACGCTGAGGATCGGATCCGGATTACCCACAAGTCTCAGACCGCTTCGGCCAGCCGGCGGACTTGGCCACGTAATCGTTGGCGGCCTCGGTCATCAGGGGTTCCAACCGCGCGGTCAACGGCGCGATGGGGTCGGACACGCGCGCCCACTTCGCCCCGTCCCAACGCTGCATGAACGCCGGCTGGTGGCCGTTATGGTTGTCGCACGTCAGCTTCAATGGCCCGGCGAACCCGGGCAGCCCGATTTCGGTCCAGCGGGCGTCGGTGATGCTCAGCTGCTCGAGCCCACGGCGCGTATCCTCGCCATTGATGATTTTTTTGCCACTCAGCGCCTGGGCCGTACGGACAGCCTCGGCAATCAGAACCGCATTGTAGATGCCGCGGTTGTAAATGACGTCGCCGATTTTCGTGCGATCACCCTGGGCCAGGTTTTTATCATAGACGTACTTCTGAATGTCGCGCATCGCGGCATAGTCCGCCCCGACGCCGTGCCAGTTCAGCGTACGAAGTCCGGTCGCTGCCGGGCCGGCGTTGCGGGCGTCATCCTCCGACGGCCACCAGATGCTGAACACCTTGTCCATTGGGTAGCCGGTCTTGATACCCTCCTTGATAGCCGTGGGATTAAGCGCGCCCCACCCATACAGGATAACTGCGTCCGGCCGGTCGCGGCGCACACCTAACCATTGGCTACTTTGGTTTTGCATGTCGGCGGCAGCAACCGGATACAGCTTCAACTCAAACCCTTCGGCTTTGGCAAGCTGTTCCAACAGCGGCAGCGGCTCTTTACCAAAGCCGGCATCCAAATACACGTAGCCGATCTTCTTGCCGCGCAGCTTCGACAGGTCGCCGGCCTTCCCGCCATCCTGTTCCGCAATGTAGGACAAAATCATCGCCATGCCGTCCCAATAGGTGGCGGGCGGATTGAAGACCCAGGGGAACACGTCACCACGCGCCGCTGCCGATAGGCCATATGCCATGGACAGCACGGGTATTTTATCTACGGCGGCCCGCGGGATCAGCGGTAGAGTGATGCCCGTCGACCACGGGTTGATCATGACGGGGTTTTTGCCCTTCACGGCCTCGTAGCACTCCAGGCCTTTTTTGGTGTCGTACCCGGTCTCACACTCCTCGATCACCAGCTTTACGCCGCCGATCCCACCATCGCGCTGGTTTAGCATTTCCAGATAGTCGTGCATGGCGTTCGCGATCGGCTGGCCGGAGCCTGCGAATGGGCCCGTGCGGTAGGTCAATAGCGGGACGTAGATCGTGTCTTCGGCCAGTGCCGGCGCGGTCAGCAGGCACGCTGCAAACGCCCAATTCAGTACGTGCATTGTCGTTTCCCCGGTATTTTCCGTTAATGAAGCATGTCAGTACGGAAACGGCCAGACCCGCAGCTTCTGCTTCGTAATCTGCCATAGTCGCGCCAGGCCGTGCGGCTCGAGTATCAGGAACCCGATCAGCATGGCGCCCACGATCATGAACGTCAGATGTTCGACCGTCGCCGCCTGGATTGGCAGCCCAAACTTGCTCGAACCAGCCCGCAGGGCGATCGGCACGACCTGGATCAACGCAGCCCCCATGAACGACCCGATCAAGGAACCGAGCCCGCCGATGATAACCATGAACAGAATAGTAAAACCTAGGTCGATGGAAAACACATCCGGCTCTGCACTACCGTACCAAAAGAACACCATCATGGCGCCGGCCACACCGCAGAAATAACTGCTGACGGCAAACGCCAGCAACTTCGACGGTAGAAGCTGTATACCAATCAGCTCGGCGGCCAGGTCCATGTCGCGGATCGCCATCCATTGCCGGCCGATACGGCCGCGCACGATGTTGGATGCGACCCAGGTCAGGCCAGCCACCAGGGCAAGCACGATCAAATACCGAATTTGCGGCGCCGCGTTCGGGCCAGTGATCGCAACGCCGCCCAGGGTGCGGGTCCCAGCCTCGATCGCGCCAGACAGGCTATCATTGCGTAGCCAGCCCACCCGCTGAAAACACCAGCCAAGGAAGAACTGCGCGGCAAGGGTAGCCACGATCAAGTAAAAGCCCTTGATACGCAGGCTGGGCAGTCCGAATAGCGCGCCGGCCGCACTGGCGAACAACCCACTCACGAGCACCCAAACCACAACGTTCACGCCGGGGAACGCATTCACCAGCTTGAAACAGGCGTAGGCACCTACGCCCATGAATGCGCCGGTGCCTAACGAAATCAGGCCTGTATAGCCCGTCAGCAAATTGAGACCGATTGTGGCCAGCGACAGTACCAGGAACGGGATCATCACCGCGTCGAGCAGGAACGGGCTACCTAATAAGGGCACCACGACGAATGCAAAAATGAGGATCAGCAGCAGCCCGATCCTGTCCTGCCGGATCGGGAACACGGCCATGTCGGCCGCGTACCCGGTCTTAAATTGGCCACTCTCTCGATAGAACATTTAGACCCGGCGGCGCATCCAGGCCATTGCCAACAACCCGGCCACTGCGGCGCCGGCAGGTGCGGGAACCGGCAGCGTCAGCGGCGTACCGGCCAGCGCCTGGGCAAAGCCCTGACCCCATAGGTTCTGTACATAACCGGTCGGGTGGATATGGTCCCAGAAGTAGAGTTGGTCGATGTTCACAGCCCCCGGCCCGCACGCCGTGGTTGTCGCGGTACCGATCGGCGCTTGCGTGTAACAAAAGTCGGTCGTGTTGGTGATCGGCAGCTTGCCCGCCAGTGCCGCGGCCTGGATCGCATTGGCAAAGCTGTACAGGTCGAACTGCACGATGGTCGTGCCGGCCGGGTTTACGACACCGGCAATACCGGCGGCGAGCTGCGTGTCGAATTGCTGGCTATACGTCGTGGCAGCAGCGGCCTTCGTCGGGTTTTCCTTCTGGAACTCGGGAATGTTGCCAACGTCCGGCACGTTCACCACCAGAAACTTCCGCGCGCCGGCCGTCTCCAGCGTCTGTAGCGCCGTCACTTCGGCATTCACGCCTGCGGTCACGCTCGCGGGGCCTGTT
>JAYVTX010000121.1:0-2948 GCA_043788425.1 Rhodospirillales bacterium | reverse complement strand
GATGTTTTTACCGGCAAGCCCGAGACCACATGCCTGATTTTCGCCGGAAACCAACGCATCGTGCTGGTCGGCCTGGGGGACGATGCCGAAGCGGCCGGCGCCTGTGCTGCGGCCCAATTGCTGCGCTGCCCAACCGTCGCCATCGACGCCCGCGGCCTTTCCGCATCGCAAGCGGCCGGTCTTGCGGCAGGCGCCTGCTTGCGCGCGTGGCACGCCGACACGCGGAGGACACGACCCGACGAGCACGCGCCGCTTCTGGCCACCCTCGAACTCGTCTCGGACGACCCGGCAACCGCCACGGTCTGGGCCAGCCTGGCCCCCGGCATCGAGGGCAATCTTTATACCCGCGATCTGGTGACCGAGCCGTCGAACACTCTCACTCCTGCGGGCTTCATAAACCGCTTGGAACGGCTGGTGCAGGCGGGCGTGGTTTTGGAAATCCTCGATGCCGCCCAGCTTGCCGCTCTCGGCTTCGGCGGCTTGCTCGCCGTTGGCGGCGGTTCGGTGCACCCGCCTTGCCTGGCGGTGCTGCGTTGGGCCGGCACCCAAGGCGGGGCGCCGGTCGCTTTCGTCGGCAAGGGTGTCACCTTCGACACCGGCGGGATTTCGATCAAGCCGGCCGACCTGATGTGGGAGATGCGGGCCGACATGGCGGGGGCGGCCGCCTGTGCCGGGGCCATGCTGGCGCTGGCGCTCCGGCGCTCCCCGATGCCGGCCATAGCCGTACTGCCGATCGCCGAGAACGCGACGGGAGCGGCCAGCTATCGGCCGGGCGACGTGCTGCGCATGCATGACGGCACCACCGTCCAAGTCGTCGATACCGACGCGGAAGGCCGGCTGATCCTGGCGGACGCACTGTCTTATGCGGCCGCGCAAAAACCCGCTGCCCTGATCGACATGGCAACGCTGACTGGCAGCATTGTGGCCGCACTCGGCCACGAGATGGCCGGCGCGTTCGACAACCATGCAGGCCTTGCCGAAGCGGTGCGGCGAGCGGGGCAGGCCACGGGCGAGCGTGTCTGGCGCATGCCGATCGGCATGGATCACCGCCGCGCTCTGGACAGCGATATCGCTGACGTGGCCCATTGCGTCGACGGGCGTGGCCACCCCGATGCTTGTCAGGCAGCTGCCTTTCTGAAGGATTTCGTGGGCGACCTTCCCTGGGTCCACCTCGACATCGCCGGTGTGGAATCCTGTGCGGAGGCATCTGACCGGCAGGCCAAGGGTGCGACCGGTTTTGGCGTTCGCCTGTTGGACCGCCTGGTCGCCGAGCGGTTCGAGCATCATGGCTGAGATCGGCTTCTACCACCTGACCCGCACCGAGGCGGACCAGGCACTGCCCGCCCTGCTTGGCCGCACCTTGAACTCCGGCAACCGGGCTGTCGTGATCTGCAGGGGTCTCGAGCGCGTCGCGGCACTCGACGCGGCACTCTGGCTCTGCACGGACCCGGATTGGCTGCCGCATGGCTCAACAGCGGCGGGCGACGCCGATTTGCAGCCGATCTGGCTGACCGAGGCGGACCAGGCCCCGAACGGCGCCCGGTTCCTGTTTCTGCTGGACGGAATGCAGAGCGCCCGGCTGGCAGAGTTCGACCGCGTCTTCGACCTGTTCGACGGCCGCGACCCGGACGCTGTCGCCAGTGCCCGGGAACGCTGGAAGCAGGCCAAGGCGGGCGGACACGCCATGACCTATTGGCAGCAGACCGGGACGGGCTGGCAGAAGGGCGCCGCCGAGGCCGCCACGCCGTAATCAGGCGAGAACAGGTTCACTCTTGGGGAACCTGTTCAAATCCGGCGTGGTCCCGCACACAATCCATAGCGGGTCGCTATCCGGCGGCGTCCAGTCGCGTTTCGTAACCGCGGCAAATCCCGCTTCCCGCATATATGCGCCCACCAGCGTCTGCTGATCGGCACCGGACAATGCCCGCCAGATTGCCACCGCCTTGGTCGGAAAGCAGCGGTTGGAAAACGCGACGACAAAGATGCCGCCCGGACGTAACACCCTGACGATATCACGAAACACCTCGACAGGACGCTGCAAATACTGGACGGAAACACACGAGCACACGGCGTCAAACGACCCCGTCTCCAGCGGCAAAACCGGTGCCACGTTCAAATCCTGCACGAACCACCTCGACAGCGCCGGGTTTGCCGCCAGCTCCGCCGCGTTCATCCCGTGGCCCACAACGCCGGCATACGCGGCGTTTGAAGGGAAATGGCTCACCCAACTGCTCATCAAATCCAGCACGGTGCCGTTGGACGGCAGCATCTCGGCATAGGCCTGTGTGACCGCCCCAATAGCCGCATTGTCGATATGCGTGACAAATCGAGGTTCGCGATGAAACGCTGTGTCGGACGACCGGTCCGCGTTGTCGAACGCCCGATCGTCCAGTCCTGAAAGCTGCTGCATCCCACTGATATCGGCCCGCCTGAAGCAAGCGCTAGCCTGCCCCACGGTGCCGTCAGGCGATCACGACGCTTACGGCCTGGTGACTAAGGGCGGGAACAGGCCAGCGTCCCGTAGGGAATTCAAACCCCTGTTAGCGCCGTGAGGGAGGCCCAACGGACTACGGGGGCGCAACGCGACTGTGGCGCCCCACCACATGCCCAGCCCTCGCGAGTGTCCGTCATCCCCGCGGCCGAACATCGATGCCGCACCCCGCCGCTAGCGGCGATGGCTTGGCCCGGCAAATACGGGGGACGAGCTGCGCCGGCTGTGCGGCGGGTTAGTTGGCCGCCGGTCTTAAACCAGCAGGCACGCCGGCCAATCTTGCCGCGGCTACCCAGCCCAGTAATCATTACGATCCCATACCTCTTGGGGTTTGTGCAATGCGTCTAGCCTATGCCTTGGCGGCGGCTACTTTCGTTCTTGCCATCCATGGCGCCTGCGCCCAGGACGTCGGTCTCGGCCTTACCTCGAAGATAGCCACGCCGACCGATCCCTTTGT
>JAYVTX010000120.1:0-4039 GCA_043788425.1 Rhodospirillales bacterium | reverse complement strand
GATCTCGATATCCTCGAAAAACATGGGCAACTCCGGCTGGGATGGCACACGTCGCCCTGGCTATTCGCCGGGCAAGCGGCATGAGCGATGGGCGGCTGTCGCGCATCACGGAGGGGTTGCCCCATCCGCTGGGCGCCACGTGGGACGGCGTGGGCGTAAACTTCGCGCTGTTTTCCGCCCACGCGACGCGGGTCGAGCTTTGCCTGTTCGATGCGACGGGCCGCACCGAACTCGAACGGATCACGCTGCCGGAATACACCGACGAGGTGTGGCATGGCTACCTGCCCGACGCGCGGCCCAACACCGTCTATGGCTATCGCGTTCACGGCCCGTGGTCGCCCGAATCGGGCCATCGGTTTAACCCGCACAAGCTGCTGCTCGACCCGTATGCGAAGGAGCATGTCGGCGCGCTGGCCTGGGGGCCGGCCGTGTATGGCTATCGCTATGAGGGCGGGGACGACCGGGTACTGGACTTGCGGGACAGCGCGGCCAGCGTGCCGAAATGCGTGGTCATCGACCCGGCTTTCACCTGGTTGCGCGACCGGCGGCCGCAGGTGCCGTGGGATCAGACGATCTTCTACGAAACGCATGTGCGCGGCTTCACCCAACGTCACCCGGCCGTTCCGCCCGAGCTGCGTGGCACCTTCAGCGGAATGGCCGTCAAAGAGGTGATCGAGTACGTGCGAGCACTGGGAATTACGAGCATCGAACTGTTGCCGATCCAGACATTCATCAATGAAAGCGCACTGATCGAACGGGGCCTCACCAACTACTGGGGCTACAACACCATCGGGTTTTTCGCGCCAGACCCGCGTTACAGCAGTAAACCCGCCAGCGCGCATGCCGAGTTCAAGGAAATGGTCGCGCATCTGCATGACGCGGGTCTCGAAGTGATCCTGGACGTTGTGTACAACCACACGGCAGAAGGCAATGAAAAGGGCCCAACGCTGTCGTTCAAGGGGATCGATAACAGCTCTTACTATCGGCTGGAACACGATAAGCGATACTACGTCAACGATACCGGCACCGGAAACACGCTGAACCTCAGCAACTCCCGCGTGCTGCAGATGGTGACCGACAGCCTGCGCTATTGGGTGCAGGAAATGCACGTTGACGGGTTTCGGTTCGACTTAGGTACGATCCTGGCGCGCGAGACACACGGGTTCGATCAAGCCAGCGGCTTTCTCCATGTCTGTCAGCAGGACCCGGTGTTGAATAGCGTGAAACTCGTGGCCGAACCGTGGGATTGCGGACCTGGCGGCTATCAGGTGGGCGAGTTTCCGCCAGGCTGGGCGGAGTGGAACGATAAGTTCCGGGACGATGTGCGCCGGTTTTGGAAGGGTGATGCCGGCATGACTCCGGCGCTGGCGGCCCGGCTATCGGCGTCGGCGGACATTTTCGATCGGCGGGGCCGTAAGCCCTGGGCAACGGTCAATTTCGTGACGGCGCATGATGGTTTTACCCTACGCGACACCGTCAGCTACAACGACAAGCATAACCAGGCCAATGGCGAAGACGGGCGGGACGGGACCAGCAACAATCATAGCTGGAACCACGGGGCCGAAGGAGAGACGGACGACCCGGCCATCAACGAAATACGGCAACGGCAGATGCGCAATATGCTGGCCACGATGTTGCTGGCTCAGGGAACGCCGATGCTGGTCGCCGGCGATGAGTTTGGCCGGACGCAGTCGGGCAACAACAACGCGTACTGCCAAAATAATGAGGTGAGCTGGCTCGATTGGGACATCCCGGCCTGGGGGCGGTCGCAATTGGCGCTGGTCAGACGGTTGATACAGCTACGGCACGATTACCCCATTCTGCGCCGTGGCCGGTTCTTCACCGGGGCGGAGATGGCGGGCGCGGGCGTGAAGGACGTGACTTGGTGCCGTGCCGATGGGACCGAGATGGCGTGGCGCGATTGGCAGGATCCCGCGCTCGCGTGCCTCGGAATGCTGTTCGACGGCCGGGCGCAGGTGACGGGCATCAAACGGCCGGGGGCCGACCGGACCATGCTGCTGCTGATGAATGGCCATGCCGGCGCCGTCCTGTTCACGCTGCCACCCGCGGCGCTTGGTAAGGGCTGGCAGCGCGTGCTCGATACGGCCGCACCGGACCGGGAGGCGATGGACGTCTTCGAGATGGGCGCGTCGTACGAGGTCCCGTCCCGCACACTGCTGGTATTCGCGCTGCAGGCTTAGTTTGAGACGAGTTTAGTTTCAGACTAAGTCTGATTGCGGGTTGCGCCGGGGCCGCCCGGTGCCGATAACACCGGCTCACTGACTGCCAGGATATCGCGATGAGCCGCCCCGCCTTACGCATTACGCGGCACGACCAGCCGGACGGGAGCGCTGCCTACGCCTTCGAAGTGTGGGACCCGTTCGCCGCCCTCTACACGGGCCAGCAAAGCTTGGACGCCGCGCTTGCGCGGGTGGACGCGCTGCTGGAGCTGGTGCGGGAGTTGTGGGTCCGGGCGGATGCCGGGCAGACGGTGCTGCAGGACGTGCCCGACCCGACCGCATCGGATGACGTGGAGTGGGCCGAGTTCCGCGCGAGCGCTCAAGCCAACCGCGTTCACGAAACCCGGAACTTCGACCAGCCGCAATGGCGCAAGGCGGCCGGTGGACGGCGGGGCGCGGTGGAGACGACGTGCAACGAGGTCGGCTTTCGCCCGGCCTGATGCGCGGGAGGCCTGATACGCGGGAGGCCTGGAAAACAGACGGCGTGCAATACAGACGCCGTGAAATACAAACTCCGTGAAATACGGCGGCCTGAAAACACAGAAGGCCCCGGCACGTATGCCGAGGCCTTCACATTGTTCGACGGCCGTGCCGCCGACTTAGGTTAGCCCGCCGACGCCGAAGCGGTGAGGGCAGGGGTCCAGGTCACGACGCAAGCCTTAAGTACGATACAATGAGACACTGGATCACCTCCTTTCGGTTATTGAAGACCAACAGGTGGGGCGCAATGCGGCAGTGCACAAGGCATGTTTGCAGCCGTTTTTAGGTGTCGAACTTATCCGGTCGCGTCAGGATGCATCCGTCGATCCGCCACGTCCCGTCCGGCTCCCGCTCCATCGTGTACAGCGCCAGCGCCGGCGCTCCATCAGGCCCGACCAGCATGACGCGCTGCACGATCTGACCGTCGATCGTCACCAGCCGGTCGAACTCGAACGATCTCGGGCGATACACTGCGGGATATGCCTGGCGGACCCTGGCCATGAACTGGGCGGCGCTACCAAACATTTTCTGAATGTTCGGGGATGCGTACCGATAGGCGTCGTCCCCCGCGTCTCGGCGAAAGGCGTCGAGTTGCGACGTGACGACCTGCCTGATCGCTTGCTGATCCGCCGCCGAAACCGGCACAGCGTCCTCGGCATGGGCCGAGCCGTTGATGGCGCAAACGATCGCTAAAACCATAGTGATGACTGACAAACGCATCGACACTCTCCTCGTGATCAGCCCGCCCGATCTGGCAGCATAAGCTCCTCGGCTCGCCCGCCCTCGATCAAATGTGCTTGCAGCACCGTGTCGACATCCGCTGTGCTGCCGATCCGGTACCAAACGCCGTCCGGGTAGATCACCATGCACGGACCCAGTTCGCACCGGTCGAGGCACCCGGCGCTGTTCACCCGGATATTCGCGATGCCGAGCTCTTTCGCCCGTGCCTTCATGTAATCGCGCAGATGCTCCGATCCGCCCGCCGCGCAGGAGCCGCGCGCATGCCCGTCCGGCCGGCGATTGGTACAGACGAATAAATGCGCGTCGAAAAACATGGGAAATCCTTAGTTAAAATAGCGCAGGCGTAGCGTGATCGATCCGCCAGCCGGTGTCAGGCCGAAGCGTGCATTCTCGAAACTTGGCGGGCCAAACCGGAACGGCGCGTTACGGCTAAACCCAACGCCCTCGGTCGGAACACCCATCAGGTCGCGATCCAGCTGCTCGTTGCTGTTTTCGTCGTGATAGACTTGCGCGGCCCATACCCCTTCCGGCACCTGGACCCGTACGATCGTCTGGCCTGGGACCGCCGGCGCGCTGGC
>JAYVTX010000119.1:0-3807 GCA_043788425.1 Rhodospirillales bacterium | reverse complement strand
CACCAGCTATGAGTGACCGATGGAAGATCCACCCGACGGTGCCGCCGCACCCCCGCCCGATAGCCTCCTGCCCTACGATTTGTGGACCGAGGAGGCGCTCCGACACGTTGTTGTCCGTGCGCTGGCCCATGTCGGTGCCGAAGGTATGCCCGGCGAACACCACTTCTATGTCAGCTTCCGCACCGATCGTCCCGGCGTCGGCATCCCGGCCCGCCTCATCGCGCAATATCCGCAGGAGATGACCATCGTCCTGCAGCATCAATTCTGGGATTTAACGGTCGACGAGCCGGAGGGATGGTTCAGCGTCGGGCTGTCATTCGGTGGCATTCCCACCACCCTGCACGTTCCATTCAACGCCGTTACCGCCTTTGCTGACCCACACGTGCAGTTCGGCCTACGGTTCCGCACGGGCGACGGGGCCGCGAACGATGATCCAGCGATAGTCGAACCTGAACTGCCCAGCGTGCCGAGTGAAACACCCCAGGTCGTGAGCCTGGACGCGTTCCGCCGTAAGCCCACGCCGAAGGAGTAGTACCATGGACAGCCTGCCCCCGCGCCCGCCGGGCTTTTTATATAGCCCGATGTTCCCGCTACCGGACGGCGACACGCCTTGGACGAAGCTCGACATTGCCGGCGTTCGCACCTCCATTTTTGAGGGGCAGACCGTCTTGCACGTGGCACCGGAGGCGCTGACCGAGCTGGCCTTCCAGGCGTTTCGAAGTGTCAGCCACCTGCTGCGTCCCGCCCACCTCGCCAGCCTACGCCGGATCTACGACGATCCAGAAGCCTCGGCCAACGACCGATTTGTGGCGCTCGACCTGCTGAAGAATGCCTCCATCTCGGCCGGTGGCGTGCTGCCGATGTGCCAGGACACCGGTACAGCACTCGTATTCGGTAAGAAAGGCCAACGCGTATGGGTCGACGCCGACGAGGAGGAGGCCCTTAGCTACGGCGTCCACCGCACATTTACCGAGACGAATTTGCGCTACTCGCAAATGGCGCCGCTCTCAATGTTTGAAGAAAAGAACACCGGCAACAACTTGCCCGTTCAATTCGACATTATGGCGGCACCTGGCGAGCATCATGCAACCGAGATGAACCTGATGTTCGTCGCCAAGGGCGGCGGCTCGGCCAATAAAAGCTTCCTGTTTCAGGAGACACGCGCAATCCTGAACCCGGCCAAGTTGATCGAATACCTCGGCATGCGGATCAAAACGCTCGGCACCTCCGCCTGCCCGCCCTACCATTTGGCGATCGTCATCGGCGGCACCTCGGCCGAGCTGTGCCTGAAGACCGTCAAACTCGCTTCCACCAAATACCTCGATACCCTCCCGACCGAGGGCTCGATGGCCGGCCACGCCTTCCGCGATCTGGCGATGGAGCAGCAAGTCCTGGAACTGACCCGCACGATCGGCATCGGCGCACAATTCGGCGGCAAGTACTTCTGTCACGACGTGCGCGTCATCCGCCTGCCACGGCATGGTGCCAGCCTGACGGTCGGCATCGGCGTCAGTTGCAGCGCCGACCGCCAAATCCTGGCAAAAATTACTCCGGACGGCGTGTTCCTCGAAACCCTGGAACATGACCCGGCGCATTTCCTGCCCGAAGCCACGGACGAGACCCTTGGCGATGACGTTGTGCGCCTCGACCTCAACCAACCCATGGACACCATTCGCCGCCAGCTCAGCGCCTACCCGGTCAAGACCCGGTTGTCGTTAACCGGTACAATGGTCGTGGCGCGGGACATCGCCCATGCCAAATTGAGCGAGCGGTTGGAGGCTGGTGAAGGCCTGCCGCAGTATATGAAGGATCATCCTGTGTATTATGCAGGACCTGCCAAGACGCCGGTCGGGTACGCAACAGGTAGCTTTGGCCCCACGACGGCCGGGCGCATGGACAGCTACGTGGCCGCATTCCAGCGCGCCGGCGGGTCGATGGTGATGCTGGCAAAGGGTAACCGCTCCCGCGCCGTCCGCGACGCGTGCCAGGCCTATGGCGGCTTTTACCTCGGCAGTGTCGGTGGCCCGGCCGCGCGCCTGGCCCAGGACTGCATCCGCAAGGTGGAGGTACTGGAATACGCCGAACTTGGTATGGAAGCCGTCTGGCGGATCGAGGTCGAAAACTTCCCAGCCTTCATCGTGATCGACGATAAGGGTCACGATTTTTATGACGAATTGGGATAGCGATGCGTTTCACAGTGGACCGCTTGGATCATGTTGTCCTGAACGTCAGCGATATCGAGGTCGCGGCCAGTTGGTACCAGCGTGTGCTCGGTATGGAGCGGGAGGAGTTTGCCGTCGGCCCTGACGACCGTGTGGCGCTGAAATTCGGTGGCCAAAAGCTGAACCTGCGGCCGCATGACACGCCGGCGCTGGCCTGGCCCACCGGCGCTATATCTACGCCGGGCGGGGCGGATTTGTGCTTTGTGGCGGCCATGGGCAGCGACGATGTGGTGGACCATCTGGAGCATTGCGGCGTCACGATCGAAAACGGACCGGTCAGCAAAACCGGGGCGCTCGGCCCGATCCAGTCCGTCTATTGTCGCGACCCGGACGGCAATCTGATCGAGATCGCCAGCTACCTCGGGCGATGAACCGCTACGATTTCGACCTGCCGCCCGATCGCATTGCCACCCACCCTGCCCGGCCCCGCGACAGCGCCCGGCTGCTGCATGTAACGGACGTGCTGACCGACCGGCACGTGACCGACCTGCCGGGCTTACTGCGGCCGGGCGACGTGCTGGTGGTGAACGACACGCGGGTGATCCCGGCGCAGCTACAAGCGACGCGTGGTGCGGCGCGGATTGGCCTCACGCTCGATCAACCCCGGCCGGACGGCACCTGGAACGCGTTGGCCCGCAACGCCCGGCGGCTTAGGATCGGCGACACGCTGGACTGCACCGCCGGACTGCAGGCAACGGTCCTGGCCTGCGACGACGGAGCGGTCACGCTTCGCTTCAACCTGGACGGCCCGGCCTTTCAGGCGGCCCTGCAGCAGGCCGGCGCATTAGCGCTGCCGCCCTACATCGCACGTTCTAATGGTCCGACTACCGACGACGCGACCGACTATCAGACCATCTTTGCAGCGCAAGACGGGGCCGTCGCTGCCCCCACGGCCGGGCTACATTTCACACCGGCCCTACTTGCGGCGCTGCCTGCGCCAGTCACGGTAACCTTGCATGTCGGCGCGGGCACGTTCCTGCCGGTGCGGGACAGCGTTGCCACCCACACGATGCACCGGGAGCGCGGTACCATCTCACCTGCCGCCGCGCAGGCCATCAACGCCGCCCGCCGGGTTGTGGCGGTCGGCACCACCACGCTACGTCTGCTGGAATCGGCCGTCGGCCCGCATGGGGTCGAGCCGTTCGACGGCGACACGGCGCTGTTCATCCAGCCGGGTTTTTCGTTCCGGGCCGTGGGCGCGCTGATGACCAATTTCCATCTGCCGCGCAGCACGCTGTTCATGCTAGTCTGCGCTTTCGCCGGCACGGAACGCATGCGGGGCGCCTATGCCCACGCCGTCGCCGCCGGGTACCGGTTTTATTCCTATGGCGATAGCAGCTTTCTGGAACCCGCGTGACATTCCGCCTGGAAATCCACGCCACCGACGGTACCGCCCGCGTCGGCACGCTGCATACGGCGCACGGCCCGGTTCCGACGCCCACCTTCATGCCCGTCGGCACGGCTGGCACGGTAAAGGGCATGACCATGGACCAGGTCAGCAGCGAGCAGCGCCGCTATGCCAAGGTGATTAACTTCGGTTTGATTTACGGCATGAGCAGCTTCGGGCTGGCGCGCAATCTGGGCA
>JAYVTX010000118.1:0-3282 GCA_043788425.1 Rhodospirillales bacterium | reverse complement strand
CCGCATTTCGTGTCCTACACCGTCAGCAAGGCGGCACTATGGGCACTTACCCGGCAGATGGCGCTGGCGCTCGCCCCCCGCATTCGCGTCAACGGCATCGGCCCCGGCCCGGCGCTACCCAGCAGCCGCCAAACCGAAGCGCAGTTCGCCGCCATGTGCGCCCGCATGCCGCTCGCCCGCGGGACATCGCCGGATGAGGTCGCACGCGCCGTTCTGGCAATCCTGGAAATGCCGTCGATGACTGGGCAAATGATCGCACTCGACGGTGGGCAGCACCTTGCCTGGGGCCAAGCCTTTGCCGAGTAATGCCCGGCGCACCTTTGTCCGCGACCTGGTCATGCCCGCCCACATCGGGGTGTATCCGCACGAACAGGGCGCGCCGCAACGCATCCGCGTGAACGTCGACGCCTGGACCGATGACGACCCGGCCACTGACGGCGTCGACCGGTTGGACCGGGTTTTGAACTACGAACGGTTGCGCGACGCGGTGCATCAGACGGTCGCCACCGGCCATGTTAAGCTGACTGAAACACTTGCCGAGCGGATCGCCGCGGCCTGCCTGGTGGGCCGGGTCTGGCGGGTGCGGGTGCGGGTCGAAAAGCTTGACGTATTCGCAGACGCAGCGTCAGCCGGGGTCGAAATCGAGCGTGAGCGGCGGCGTTTGTCCACCAGCGGCCAAGAAGCTTAACGATTCAAGCAAGATGCGGCAGGAAGCTGAGATCGTTGGTAGCTACAAAGCAAAGATTGCCACATTTACAGTGACTTAGCGGTTCTGCACTCTTTTACGGCAATCTGGTGACAGCCCTTTGTTTTCATGGGATCGGGCGTTGCATCCCGCGTTCGTGCACAGAGTTGTCCACAGGTTCGGGGGATAATTCCAAGTGGGGTAATCGGGCGCGGTGCTTTGTTGAATGGGTGGCTGGATTAGGCGGCCTGGGCCGTTGTGTTGGTGCAAGCCGGGTTTCAGAGTTCGGCGGCCGCCCTGGTACACTGGTTGCTCCATTCACGGCCCGACGCGGGGAAGCCTCGCCACCCTGATCGGCGTCTAGGGCGCATGCAGCAGCAGTAACGGCCCTGGCGGAACAGGCGGTGGGTGAGTTGCTGCGGGAAGTCGCCCGGCCGGAAACCACGGACGAGGCGGGTGCTGCCGCGAATCGCGCGCTGATCGATGCGGCCCTGCGCGTAAGGTCGGCCCGCAAACGACCGGCTGACCATCATCGGCGCCGGCTATGGTGGTGAGAAACGGCTGCTCGTCCTGTCGCTGGCGGTGCTGACGCAGCTGGGCATTGGGGGGTATTCACGGTGGCGGCAATCGTGACGCGCAGGCCGTTGGCGGTGCGCGACCGACCGTTCGACGGTGCACTGCCCATCCTGCGGCCGTGATCCACGGCGTGTTGCGCGATACCGGCACCAACACAGGGTTGAGCGGACCCCCCTCCGGCGCCTAATACAGCGCATGGAAGGAACCCCCCGCGGCGTCACCGTGATCGAACAGGCGCTGACCACCATGCCGCTCACCCCCGGCGTGTACCGGATGCTGGATGACAAAGGGGAGGCGCTGTACGTCGGCAAGGCAAAAAGCCTCAAAAAACGCGTCTACAGCTACACCCAGCTCGCCCGCCAGCCCGAACGCCTGCGCCGCATGGTGTACGAAACGGCGTCGATGGAGATCGTGACCACGCATACCGAGGCCGAGGCCCTGTTGCTGGAAGCGAACCTGATCAAGCGGTTGAAACCCCGCTTCAACATCGTGCTGCGCGACGATAAGACGTACCCCTGGCTAATGCTGACCGAGGATCACAAGTTCCCGCAGATCACCAAACACCGTGGCAGTCGCGCGCGGAAGGGCAGCTATTACGGCCCGTTCGCCAGTGTGTGGGCCGTGAACCAGACCGTGACCGCCATGCAGCGCGTGTTCCTGCTGCGATCGTGCCAGGACACGGTGTTCAACAACCGCAGCCGGCCCTGCCTGCTGCATCAAATCAAGCGCTGCAGTGCCCCCTGCGTCGGCCGGGTGACGGAGGCCGAGTACGCGCATCTGGTCGATCAGGCGCGGGAGTTCCTGGGGGGCAAGGCCGGCAGCGTGCAGCAGGCACTGGCGAAGGAGATGGAGGCTGCGGCCGAGTCGCTGGAGTTCGAGCGGGCGGGCGCACTGCGGGACCGGATCCGCGGGCTGACGCACGTGCAGGGAACGGCGGTCATCAATCCCAACAGCCTGAATGACGCGGATATTGTGGCCGGGCACCAGATCGGCGGCCAGACCTGCGTGCAGGTGTTCTTCGTCCGCGGCGGGCGCAATAACGGCAACCGCGCATTCTTCCCGACCCATGCGCGCGACACGGAGCTCGACGCGGTATTGGCCGCATTCCTAGCCCAGTTTTATGACGACAAACCGCCCCCGCCCGCGGTGCTACTGAACCACGAAGTGCCCGAATCGGCACTGGTTGAGGAGGCACTGACGCTGAAGGCCGGGCGCAAGGTTATTCTGCATGTGCCGGTGCGGGGCGAAAAACGCGCCGTCGTGCTGCATGCCGAAACCAATGCGCGGGAGGCGTTGGAGCGGCGGCTGGCCGAAACCGCCGGCCAGGCCAAACTGCTGGAGGCGGTGGCCGGCGCGTTTGCCTTGGCTGGCGTGCCGGAGCGGATCGAGTGCTACGACAACTCCCACATCATGGGTACGGCGGCGTATGGCGTGATGGTCGTGGCCGGGCCGGAGGGATTTCAAAAGAACGCCTATCGCAAATACAGCATCCGCGGCCCGATCGCGCCCGGCGACGATTTTGCAATGATGCGTGAGGTGCTGGACCGTCGGTTCGGCCGGGCGTTGCGGGAACAGGCGGCGAGTGACGCCGGGGAGGGTGCGGCACCCGCCATCCCCGATTTGCTGCTGATCGACGGCGGTGCCGGGCAGCTATCGGCCGTGCGGGGCATTATGGCCGACCTCGGCTTGCACCAGATCCCGGTCGTGGCGATCGCAAAAGGCCCGGATCGCGACGCCGGGCGCGAATGGTTCCATATGGACGGCCGCGCGCCGTTCCAACTGCCACCGCGTGACCCGGTACTGTATTACCTGCAGCGGGTGCGGGACGAAACGCATCGCTTTGCCATCACCACGCATCGTGCCGGGCGTAGCAAGGCGCTGGTGCAAAGCGAACTGGACGAAGTGCCCGGCATCGGACCGGCTCGTAAACGCGCGCTGTTAAACCATTTCGGCTCGGCCCGGGGCGTGAAGGCGGCGGGGCTGGCGGATTTGGAGAACGCGCCAGGCATCAATAAAGCAAC
>JAYVTX010000117.1:0-6840 GCA_043788425.1 Rhodospirillales bacterium | reverse complement strand
CGCATGCGACCGCCCAGAAGCACGGCGCACTCGCTCAAGAAAAGCACCTTACCGTTGATGCTGTAGCTGAGTTGACCGCGCCGCTCAAACCGGAGGCGGTTTCGTCATGAACTCCAACCCGGACGTGCAGTTTGGCCAAGCCCGTAATCCCGGTAACGTATGCGACAGCAAGGCGTCGCTGCCGTGATGGCGTCCAACATCTCCATGTAGCTTGGCATCGACTCGGCGACTCTACGCGCGGGCAGCTGCCATCACCGTCCTGGTCCCAAGAGTATTTCATTCCGACCGATAAGACTGTTGAAGTCATTCTAAGCGGCTGCACTCCCGGCCCGGCTACCATCAAATCCAACCCTTATTTCCGGTTCGATACGGCTTCATTCCGACGAGCCATGCCATGCACGGTTCCGCTTGCGGGCCGACCGAGACACCCCTGTTGCCGCCGGGCGCGCGCCCGCTTACCCCAGTCGTCTGCTCCAGAGCTGATTGTCTGGCAGCGACCAATATACACCAGGGTTCTAAATCCGGCCAAGCCGCACTCGGCCCACCACTCAGCTCCGGCATCAGCCACGCCAACCCTAGGCGCCGCCTGCTTCTACGCCGGCCTCACCCTATTCGCCGCAATACCCTCCCAAGACCAAGCCCCCCGGCGTCACGCCGCCCGCGCCCTGTCCATCCGGTCCAAACGCGGAGCCTCGCCCATCGCACACACCAGCGTCCCGCCGCGCGGCACCTCGGCCCAGCCCACGCCCTCATCGATCGGTTCGCTGACCAGCAGCAGTCCCGTCGGCGTCGGTTTGTAATACAGCGTCGGCGGACGCGCATCGGATGCGCACCGAAACGCCCATAGCGTGTGCCCGTCGGTCAGCGTCGCCGTGAACCGCAGCGCCTGCCGTACCCCGCCCGCATCCAAAATGGCCTGCACCCGCGCCAGCGTGCGCTGCATCGCGCCCATCGGGTCATGCTCCAGCCCATCGGCAAGGGCGGCCAGGAACACGGCCTCGCTATCCGTCGTAACACCCCGCGCGGCATACAGGTCGTCGGGAATCAGCACCTCGACCCGGCGGCGAATACCGGCCCAACCCCCAATCTGGCCGTTATGCATGAACAGCCACCGGCCTTGGGCGAAGGGATGGCAGTTCGCCCGGCTGGTCGCCGTGCCGGTTGCCGCGCGGACATGGACGAAAAATGGTGTACTCCGCACCTGACCCGCGATGCTACGTAGGTGCTCATCCGACCACGCCGGCCGCACCTCCCGATACAAACCCGGCATCGGCCGCTCGCCATACCAACCCAGGCCAAAGCCGTCGCCGTTGGTCTCGGTCTTACCCTCACTCGCATGCAGCGATTGGTGAATCAGGCTGTGGCAGGGTGCGGCGACCAGCGTTTCGAACAGCACAGGCTCGCCTTGACAGGCGAGGAAGCGGCACATTCGCGAACTCCACCGGGTGCGTGACACGACGGCTACACCGGCGCGGCCCGCCCCGCCAGCCATTTGACATCCGGCCCGGCCAGCGCGAAGGGAGCGACGCCCTCACGAAAGCCACACCCACATGTTCGTTTACGCCTTCGTCTTCCCCGGCCAGGGCAGCCAATTTGTTGGCATGGGCGCAGACCTCGCCGCCGCATTCGCCCCGGCGCGAGAGGTGTTTCAGGAGGTAGACGACGTGCTGGGCCAAAAGCTGGCGAAGCTGATGTTCGACGGCCCGCCGGAAACCCTGACGCTGACGGAAAACGCGCAGCCAGCCCTGATGGCGATGTCGTTGGCCGTTTTGCGCGTGCTGGAGCATGAGGGCGGGTTCAAACTGGCCGATCGCGCGGTGCTGGTAGCCGGGCACTCGCTGGGTGAGTACAGTGCGCTTGCCGCGGCAGGAACGCTGACGGTGGCAGATGCGGCCCGGCTGTTGCGCCAGCGGGGTATGGCGATGCAGGAGGCGGTGCCGCCGGGTGCGGGGGCGATGGCGGCGCTGCTGGGCGTGGAGTTGGAGGCGGCGTCCGCCATCTGTGCGGACGCTGCGACGCTGACGCATGACGATGGCCGGACCGAAACGCAAATCGTCGAGCCGGCCAACGATAATGGTGGCGGTCAGATCGTCATCAGCGGCCATCGCGCGGCCGTCGAGCGCGCGATCGAACTGGCGAAAACACGCGGCGTAAAGCGGGCCATGCTGCTGCCCGTCAGCGCGCCGTTCCATTGCGCGCTAATGGCCCCCGCCGCCGCCGTAATGGCCGATCGCCTGGGTGAGGCGACGCTGCACGCCCCCACCGTCCCAGTCGTGTCGAATGTGACCGCAGACCGCGTCACCGAGCCTGCCGACATTCGCGCGCGGCTGGTACAACAGGTTACGGGCATGGTCCGCTGGCGCGAAAGCGTCCTGGCGATGCAGGCGATGGGCGTCGACACCCTTCTGGAGCTGGGCGCGGGCAAGGTCCTGACCGGCCTGACCCGGCGGATCAATCCGGAGCTGAAGGGCGTCGCCGCCGGGTCACCGGCCGAAATCGATGCGATGCTAAAGGGGCTGTGATGTTTCGTCTGGACGGTAAACTGGCGCTAGTCACCGGCGCATCGGGCGGTTTGGGTGGGGCCATTGCCCGCGCGCTTCATGCGCAGGGAGCATCCGTCGTGCTGTCCGGCACCCGGGCCGATGCGCTGCATACGCTGGCAACCGAACTCGGCGACCGCGCCCACGCGATCCCGGCCGATCTGTCCGACCCGGCCGCCGCCGACGCGCTGATTGCGGGTACCGAGGCGATTGGCCCGCTCGATATTCTGGTCAACAATGCCGGGCTGACGCGGGACGGTCTGGCGATGCGGATGAAGGACGCGGATTGGGCACAGGTGCTGGACGTGGATTTGGGCGCGCCATTTCGCCTGGCCCGGGCGGCGCTGCGTGGCATGATCCGCCGCCGGTCGGGCCGTATCATCGGCATCGGCAGCATCGTGGGCACGACCGGTAATGGCGGGCAGGCCAATTACGCCGCGGCAAAGGCCGGGTTGGTGGGCATGAGCAAGGCGCTGGCCGCCGAGGTCGGCAGCCGCGGCATTACAGTGAATGTCGTGGCACCCGGCTATATTCAGACGGCGATGACGGAAGCGCTCAGCCCCGAACAGACGGCGAAACTGACGGGTGCCATCCCCCTCGGCCGCATGGGCCAACCGGCGGACGTGGCGGCGGCGGTGCTGTTCTTGGCCTCGGCCGAGGCAGCGTGGATCACCGGCACGACCCTGCACGTCAATGGCGGGATGGCCATGACCTAAGCTGTCATCTTGGCGACGCCGAGCAAACCATGCTAACCGCAGCGCCTTATCCAAAAACGCAGCACACTAGGACATTTTCGAATGAGCGAGATCGCCGACAAGGTTAAGAAGATCGTGGTCGAGCACCTGGGCGTCGAAGAGGCGAAGGTCACGCCGGAAGCGTCGTTTATCGATGATCTGGGCGCAGACAGCCTGGACACGGTCGAACTGGTGATGGCGTTCGAAGAGGCGTTCAGCGTCGTGATTCCCGAGGACGCGGCCGAGAAGATCAGCACCGTTAAGGACGCGATCGACTTTATCGAAAAGCAAAAGGCCGCCTGAGCACCCCATGCTTGCACCCACCGGCCGTCGCGTTGTCGTAACCGGCATGGGCATTGCCTGCCCATTGGGCGTGGGTGTGGAGCATGTCTGGTCCCGCCTGACCCGCGGCGATAGCGGGATCGCGGCGATCCAGTCTTTCGACACCAAGGACCTGCCGGCCAAGATTGGCGGGCAGATCCCAGCCGGCACGCGGGCGGCAGGCGGGTTGGACCTGTCGGAGTGGGTGCCGGTCAAAGACCAGAAAAAGATGGACCGCTTCATCCATCTAGCCGTCGTTGCCGCAGTCGAGGCGGTCGAGGATAGCGGCTGGGTCCCCCCTGACGAGGACGCACGCTGCGCCACCGGCGTCATGATCGGCTCCGGCATTGGCGGCCTTGGCACGATTTACGATGCCGCAATTATGGTCAGTGAGGGCCGGTCCCGCCGGATATCGCCCTTTTTCATCCCATCGGCCTTGATCAATTTAGCCAGCGGTCACGTGTCGATCCGCTACGGGTTCAAGGGGCCGAACCACGCCGTTGTAACCGCCTGCGCCACCGGTGTGCATGCGATTGGCGATGCAGCCCGGCTGATCATGTGGGGCGACGCCAATGTGATGGTCGCAGGCGGGGCAGAAGGTACGGTCAATGAACTCGGCATGGCCGGGTTCTGCGCGAGCCGGGCACTCAGTACGAATTTCAATGACACCCCGGCAGAGGCATCGCGCCCCTGGGACCGCGACCGCGACGGATTCGTAATGGGCGAGGGCGCCGGCATTGTCGTGCTGGAGGAGTTGGAGCACGCCCGCGCCCGCGGGGCCAAGATTTATGGAGAGGTCGGCGGCTACGGCATGTCCGGCGACGCGCACCACATCACGGCACCGGCGGAGGGGCATGAGGGGGCGTTTCGCGCCATGAAGGCCGCGTTCCGCAACGGCGGGATGGACCCGGCGGACGTGCAATACGTAAACGCCCACGGCACCAGCACACCACTGGGCGACGACTTGGAGCTTGAGGCCGTAGAGCGCTTTTTCGGTCCCCACGCGAAGGGGTTGGCGATGTCGTCTACAAAATCAGCTACTGGCCACCTCCTCGGCGCGGCCGGCGCGATCGAGGCGATTTTTTCGCTGTTGGCCATCCGTGATGGCGTCGTGCCGCCCACGTTGAACCTGCGCAATCCCAGCCGGGAGAGTGTGATCGACCGGGTGGCACTGCAGGCCCAGGAACGTCGGGTGGACGTGGTGCTGTCGAACAGCTTCGGTTTTGGCGGGACCAACGCTTCGATCCTGTTCAAGCGCGCCGCCTAGGAACGTAGGCCAGACCCATGATGCGCCGGGTTCTGGGTGCGTTGATCGGCTTAGCCCTGCTGGGTGTGGTCGCAACCTTGGTTGCGCTTTTCGTTTACGACCGGCCCGGCCCACTACCCACCGCCGCCGCGATTGTGATCCCGCGCGGCAACCTGGATAGCATTGCGGAGGCCCTGACAACCGCACATGTCATCGTGTCGGGGCCAGTCTTCCCCGTCGCCGTCGCGCTGACGCGGCCCGCAGGCACTGTTCGGTCTGGTGAGTTCGAGTTTCCCGCTCAGGCCAGCCTGCGCCAGGTTTTGACCGTTCTGCGCACAAGCCGGGCGGTGCAGCACCGACTGACAGTGGCGGAGGGTCTGACAGCACTTCACATCGCGACCCTGCTGGAACAGGCGCCCACCCTGGACGGCCCGGTGCCGGAACTGACCGAGGGTACGTTCCTGCCCGAAACCTATGTGTTCGAGCGTGGGACCCCCCGCGCCACCATTGCCGCTCGCGCCCGTACTGCAATGGAGCGTGCGCTCGACCGTGCGTGGCAGGGGCGTCGCCAAAACCTTGCCGTGGCAACCCCGGCCGACCTGATAACCCTGGCCAGCATCATCGAGCGTGAGACGGCGCGGCCCGATGAACGGCCGCATATTGCCGCCGTGTTCCATAACCGCCTACGCCGCGGCATGAAGCTGCAATCGGATCCCACGACCATTTATGCCGTCAGCCGCACCGGCGTGCTCGACCATGCACTGACCCGGGCCGAGCTGGATCGTGATGACCCTTATAACACTTATCGCGCACCCGCTTTACCGCCCGGTCCGATCTGTAATCCCGGCATCGCGTCGTTGATGGCGGCGGCCCGGCCGGACGATTCGACAGATCTGTATTTTGTCGCTGACGGTACGGGTGGCCACGCCTTCGCCGCCACGCAGGAGGCGCATTTACGCAATGTCGCCAAATGGCGGGAGATCGAACGGGCGCGCGTGAAATGACCCGGCGTGGCGTCTGTTTGGTCGTGGCTGCCCCGTCCGGCGCGGGCAAAAGTACCATCACCCGCGCCCTGCTGGCCATGGAACCGGCCCTGTCGCTATCCATCAGCGCGACCACCCGCGCACCGCGCGCCGGCGAGCAGGACGGCGTACACTACCATTTCCGTACGCCTGCCGGCTTTCAAGCCATGATCGATGCGGGTGCCATGCTGGAATGGGCAGAAGTGTTCGGCCGACGTTACGGCACGCCCCGCGCGCCGGTGGAGGCGGCATTATCGGCTGGACGCGACGTTGTGTTCGATATTGACTGGCAGGGTTACGCCCAACTTCGCGCCGCAATGCCTGGCGACGTCGTGGGTGTGTTCGTGCTGCCGCCTTCTTTGGCTGTGCTGGAGCACCGCCTGCGCGGCCGGGCCAGCGATCCGGAGCCGGAGATTGCCCGCCGCATGCAGGCTGCCCGGTCGGAAATCGCGCATTGGGCGGAGTTCGACCATGTCGTCGTGAACCGGTCGTTGGATGACGCGGTAACCGCGATCCGGAGCGTGCTGCATTCTGCGCGCAGCATGACGGCCCGGCAGACCGGGATGAG
This sequence comes from Rhodospirillales bacterium, assembly GCA_043788425.1. Classification (GTDB taxonomy): domain Bacteria; phylum Pseudomonadota; class Alphaproteobacteria; order Acetobacterales; family Acetobacteraceae; genus JANPPS01. The sequence goes on along the minus strand of JAYVTX010000117.1, from coordinate 409 downwards.
ACACTTTGTAGATGGTTTTGCAACGAACCCGCATTAATGCTTGGCGACCCAAGATCTTTCTGCTTTGGTTCAGTCAGGAAACGTAACTGACGCAAACGTCAGAGCAGTTGGGGAGATCTCGGGTGCGCTTATCGCTGAAGCATATCGTCGTGGGTTTTGCTGCGTTGTTAATGGGCCTGGCTTTGGGTGCGGCTGGGCGGCCGAGCCAATCCGATGGCAATCCGGCCGCGGTGTCCCGCCCGGCGTGATCTTACCGACCGTGACTCCGGCCAGCTTTGGGAATCGACCAGGTTGCCGGGATCGTCGCGCCGGTTCTTTCACTAATCTCGCTCGGCACTGCTGTACGATGGCGTGGCCTGCCGGATACAGGCGGGCAGCGCAGCCGGGATGATCTGACTTTCTACTTGCT
>JAYVTX010000116.1:0-5552 GCA_043788425.1 Rhodospirillales bacterium | reverse complement strand
GAGCCCGAGCCGGACGCGTTGGCCGCCGCCATGGTCGCCCTGGCCCGCGACCCGGCCCGGCGCGCGGCGATGGGTCAGGCCGGCGTGGTCCGCGCGCAGCAGTTCGGGGTGGATCAGGCCGTGGCCGCACTGGTGCACTTGCGGCGACAGGGACTGGCCGCGCGGCGGTGACGTTCCTGTATCCTCTCCTCGAAATTATACTCGGCCTGGCGATGCTGGCCACTTTGGGGCAGTCGGTGGTTCACGCTTTGCGCACCGGCAACCTCTTCGGCTCGCAAGATCCCCGCCAGAGTCGCGCCATGTCACCGGCCACGTTTTGGATTTCGCTGGTGCTGATCGGCGTTGTCCTCGGCCGCGCTGGCGTAAAGCTGATCCACGCCGAGTTGTCGGAGCTACCCGCCCCGTGAGCCGCCCGATGACCCGCCTTGCCCAAGGCCTGACGCTGGCCCTGCCCGTATTCCTGCTGCACGGCCGTGGCGTGGCAGAGACTTTGGTTGTCGTTATTGCCGCTCTGTTCCTGATCCAAAGCGCCGTTGCGCGCGATTGGCTTTGGCTGCGCACGGGCTGGGTCCGCATCGCGGGCGCGTGGTGGGCGTGGCTGGTGGTGTGCTCCATTCCGGCAGGCACGGCGGCGCAGGCAGTGGGCGCGGTGCGATTCCTGGTGCTGGTTGCCGCCCTGGAATGGTGGGTGCTGCGCGACCCGGCCGTACGCGACTGGCTGGCGCGTCTGCTGCGGTGGGCGACGCTGTATTTGGCGCTGTCATGCCTGCTGCAATTCACGACCGGCCGCAACTTGGCGGGCTATGGCCGGGGTGCGGACGGGGAGCTGACGGGCCCGTACCAGAACCCGCGTGCCGGGCCGCCCTTGGCGCGGCTGCTGTTCCCAGCCCTGCTGCCGCCCGTCTCGGCCTGGTTGGGCGGGCCGGGGTGGCGTCCGCTGGGGAGTGCCGCCCTGGGACTGGCCGGGGTGGCGACAATGGTGCTGGTGGGGCAGCGGATGCCGTTGCTGCTGACGTTCCTTGGCCTGTTCGTGACAGCGTTGTTGCTGCCGCGGCTGCGGGGGGTCGTGCTGGCGGCGTGCGTCACGGCGGGGCTTCTACTGGGGGCCACGTCCGTCGTGGCACCGCCCACGTTCAACCGGCTGGTGACCAAGTTCAGCAACCAAATGGCGCACTTCCCCGACAGCCATTACGGCCAAATCGCCGCCCGCGCGCTGGCCATCGCCGCCGCCCACCCTGTACTGGGCGCAGGCTATGACGGTTTTCGCATTGGCTGCGATAACCCAGCCTATTTCCAGGGTTGGCACGGCGATGCCGGGCACAAAGATGACGGGGGCGGCGCCAGCATCTGCGTGCAGCACCCGCACAATCATTATCTGCAAGCATTAGTTGAGGGTGGGTGGCCCGGCCTATTGCTATTCGCCGCGATGATCGGCGCGTGGCTACACGGCGTCGGGCGGAGCCTATGGCGCGATCCGTCCCCGCTCCGCGTCGGCCTGTTCGTCGCGGTCCTGTTGCATGAATGGCCCATCGCCAGCGCCTCCGCCTTCACCTCCATGCCCCTGTCAGGCTGGTTCTTCGTCCTGCTGGGGTTGGGTTTGGCCGAGGCGCGGGCCACTATGCTCCCCAAACCATCGAGGGCCGTATGAACCAAATACCTGTCACCGTCCTGACCGGCTACCTCGGCGCAGGTAAGACGACGCTGCTGAACCGTATCCTGAGCGAGGATCACGGCAAGAAATACGCCGTCATCATCAATGAATTCGGCGAGCTGGGCGTCGATAACGATTTGGTCGTCGATGCGGATGAAGAAGTGTTTGAGATGAATAATGGCTGCATCTGCTGCACCGTGCGTGGCGACCTGATCCGCATCATCGGCGGCCTGCTGAAGCGCCGGGGCCTCGACGGAATTATCATTGAGACCACGGGCCTCGCGAACCCGGCCCCGGTCGCACAGACGTTTTTCGTCGATGACGACGTTCGCGCCCGCACCCGGCTCGATGCGATCGTGACGCTGGTGGACGCCAAGAACCTGCCGGCCCGGCTGGCCGATAGCAGCGAAGCGGCGGAGCAGATCGCGTTTGCCGACGTGATCGTGCTGAACAAAACCGACCTAGTCACGCCGGCCGAGCTAGATGTGGTCGAGGCGCGGATCCGCACCATCAACCCCTACGCCCGCCTGCACCGCACCAGCCGCAGCGCCGTGCCGATTACGGACGTACTGGACCAGGGCGCGTTCGACCTGAACCGTGTGCTGGCGCGCGAGCCGGATTTTTTGACCGACGACACCCATAGCCATGACAGTGACATCGTCAGCATGAGTTTTGAGGCCGGCCAGCTGGACCCCGAGAAGTTCAACGCCTGGATCAGCACGCTGCTGGCCGAACAGGGGCAGAACCTGCTGCGGACCAAAGGTATTCTGGCCTATCAGGGTGACGATCGGCGGTTTGCGTTCCAGGCGGTACACATGATCGCCGATGGAGATTTCATCGGGCCCTGGGCGTCCGGTGCCGCACGGAAATCGAAGATCGTGTTCATTGGCCGTAGCCTCAACCGGCCCCAGCTGCGCCGCGGATTTGAAGCCTGCCAAGCAGCACCCGCGCCGATTTCGGCGATGGCCGGATGAGCGAGGCGCTCGACCGCCCCGACCTGCTGCTGGACACGCGCGGCACGCAGCGTGCGCTGGCCGAGCATGTCGTGGGGGTCGGCTTCGTGGGTGACCAGGCCGCGTTCGCGCTGGGTGACGGCACGGTTTGGCTGTCGGATTGGACCGCCATGCCCGTGCATCGCGGCGCAGTCTTATGCCTGGCCACTGACGGGGCGGGCATTGTCACAGGCGGTGATGACGGCCGGGTCTGCCGGGTGACGGCGGCGGGCGTGGCGGAGGTCGCGTCCCTTGGCCGCGGTTGGATAAACGCCATCGCGGCGCAGGGCGGCGTCGTTGCGGCCGCCATCGGCAAGCAGGTGCATGTGCTTTCCGATGGCGCGACGCTGAAGGTGCTGACCCACCCGAGCACCGTGACCGGCGTGGCGTTTGACGCGCGCGGCAAGCGGATTGCGGCGTCCCACTATAACGGGGCCAGCCTGTGGTTCGTGGCCGCCCGCGTGGACAGCCCCCGCCTGCTGGAGTGGAAGGGCAGCCATATCGGAGTCATCCTGCATCCGGCTGCCGACGCGGTGGTGACGTCCATGCAGGAGAACAGCCTGCACGGCTGGCGCTTGGCCGACGGCCAGCACATGCGTATGAGCGGCTACCCGGCTAAAACTGCCGCCATGGGCTTCACCAAATCTGCCAAATGGCTCGCGACATCTGGTGCCGAGGCCGTGGTGCTATGGCCATTCAGCGGCAACGGACCGATGGGCAAGGCGCCGATGGAACTGGCAGGCGGCGACGCGATGCAGTGCACCCAAGTCGCGTGCCACCCGCGCGATGAGACGGTGGCCGCCGGGTTCGCGGACGGGCTGGTGGTGCTGGCCGACATCGTATCCGGCCGGGTACTGCCGGTGTGCGGCCCGGGCCGGGGCTCCGTATCGGCCCTAGCCTGGTCGCCAGACGGCGCGGCACTGGCCTGGGGCACGGCGGACGGGTTTGCGGCACGTGTGGATTTGAGCAGGAAGTGAGCATGGACCAGATCACGACGCACGGGCTGCATATGGACAAGCTCGGCCTGGGTACATGGCGCATGAAGGGGCCAGAGTGTACGGAGGCCGTCGCCCACGCTCTATCGATCGGCTATCGCCACATCGATACGGCGGAGATGTATGGCAACGAAACCGACGTCGGCGCGGCGCTGCGTACCGTGCCGCGGGCGGGTGTGCACGTCACGAGCAAGGTCTGGTACGAAAACCTGGCTCCGGACGCGATGGATCGCGCCATCGATGCGACGCTGGCCCGGTTGGGAACCGATTACGTCGATCTGTACCTGATCCACTGGCCGTCGCCGGGCATGGATGTGGCCGTCGCGGTGGGGGCGCTTCGGGCAGTGCTGGATAGCGGTCGCGCGCGGGCAATCGGCGTGTCGAACTTTACGGTGGATCTGCTGAACCAGGCGTGCGCCGTGGCCCCGATCGCTTGTAATCAGGTCGAGTACCATGTGCTGCTGGATCAGACGACGCTGCTGGCGGCCTGCCATGCGCACGGGGTATCCCTGGCCGCCTATGCCCCGCTGGCCCAGGGCCGGCTGGCCGAACATGAGGAACTGGCCGCGATTGCCGCCAAACACGGCGCGACGCCGGCGCAGGTGGCGCTGAAATGGCTGCTGGACCAGGACGGCGTGTGCGCGATCCCGAAAGCGGTGCGGCCAGCCAGCCAGGCTGCCAATTTGGATGCGCTACGGATTGTGTTGGATGACACGGACCGCGCGGTGATTGCGATGTTGCCCAAGCGGCGGCGGTTTGTGACTCCGGGGTGGGCGCCGGCTTGGGATTAGGCCTGCCGTTTTTGAGCGCTTAGGTGGTGGACTTCGGCGCATAATACTGCGCACACCGCTTAGCTGGTTGATCGCGACCCTCGTTGCGGCGGGTACCGTCGCGCAAGCCGGGATCCGTTTCGAACTTCGGGACGACTTGGTTCTGTTGGCGTTTGATTCCGAGTTGCTTGTCGTACTCTCGACCATCCTCATCGCGTCGGGTGGGGCGGTGCTCGCCTGGTGGTTTGCCTGGCACCGGCCTGGATTTGTTTGGATCGCAGCGGGCCTACCCCTCGCCTTGCTACTCTTTGGCTTCGGCGTAGCGATGTATTTCTCGCTCTATCCAATCCCACTTGGACATCACTGACGACGGATGTGCCTGGTCGGCCAGCCCGCGTGGCCGTACTGCTCCTACCCGCAATCTGAAGTACCTCGTACAGCTGAGAAGCCCGGCCGAACGCTCCTGTCTAAAGACGTGCCGGCACGCCAACCACACTAACCCCAATCATATCCCCCTCCCGCACAAGCGCGGCTAGCCGGTCGGCACTCCACCCGTCCGTCCCAGCCGGGCGCTCTGGCAGGACCATCCACCGGTAGTCGGCGGTACTATCCACCACACGGATAGACGTGCCGGGGGGTAGCACCGTACCCCACTCGGCCAGCACGCCATGCGGGTCGCGTACGGCGCGGGCGCGAAAACCTGGGGATTTGAACCAGAATGGCGGGTACCCTAGGACGGCGCGCGGATAACAGCTGCATAGGGTGCACACCACCAAGTGGTGCAGTCCGGGCCGGTTTTCCAACACGCCCAGCGGCGGCAGGCCACGCATGGGAATACCGGCCGACTCGACGGCTGCCGTGCCGTCTGACAGCAGCAGCGCGCGGAACGCCGGGTCGGTCCAGGCGCGGGCGACCAGGGCTGCACCCTGCGCCGGGGTGGCGCGGTCGGTCTGTGCGATGCGGGCCGCAACCTCCGCCGGCGAGGCGATCCCATGGGTGGCGAGCAGCGATTGCAGGGCCGCCAGCAGCCGGGGCGGATCGATCGTGGTGATGTTCATGCCGGCTCCAACCAGGGTTCGAACAACTCGATCACAATCTCGCCAGTATAAACCGCATCGGGCCATATCGACGCCGGGTCGAAAGC
>JAYVTX010000115.1:0-2992 GCA_043788425.1 Rhodospirillales bacterium | reverse complement strand
GCTTTCGACGCTCTCCTCACTCCAGCGGGGCCCACCGAGCGTCGCGGCCTCACCAATGCCCACCACGCCGTTGGCCAGGCGCAGCTGAACGATCACGTAGGATTGGGCGCTGACGGACGTGTTGGACAGCTTGTGCCTACGCACCGTCGGCACGTCGACAATCGTGCTGGTGATGGCTTGAACCACCACGTCCCGGGTCAGGTCACCCGGGACGGCCATGTCCATCGGCCTAGGCCGCTTGTGCGGGCATGTGTGCCCGTTCGACGACGGGGTTCGGCAGCGCCGCCGTCTCGGCATTCAGCGTGATGTCGAACGTAATCTCCGCATAGGGCGCATTCAGGCCATGCCGGGTCAGGTCGGCGGGTTCGGCGTGCCGGGTCACGGGCGGGATCAGGTCATCGCGGGTGGCGAAGGCAAAATCGTCATGCAAATACGCGTCGCCGTCGATGTTGATCTGGGTCGTGAGCTTCCGGTAGCCGGGTGCGGAGACGAAGAAGTGCACATGCGCCGGACGCCGCCCATGCCGGCCCAACTGGGTTAGCAACTTCTGCGTGGGGCCATCGGGCGGCAGGCCATAGCCGGCGGGCATCAACGTGCGGAAGCGGTACCGGCCCTGATCGTCTGTCTCAATCCGGCGGCGCAGGTTCCAGGGGGCCTGGCTGGGGTCGAAGAACGAGTAACCGCCCAAAGTGTTGGCATGCCAGACGTCGACCATCGCATGCGGGACGGGCGCGCCCCCGGTATCGCGGACTTGGCCCTGCATGAACAGCACCTCGCCCTGTTCGGCGCCGTCATCCAGCCGGGCTTCGCCTTTGCTAAGCGGCGCGCCATCGACCCATAGCGGGCCCTCGATCGTACGGGGGGTGCCGCCGGTCACGCCGGCCGCCCGCTCCTGCGCATCGATCCGCAGGTCAATGACATGTTCCAGGCCGATGCCGGGCACCAGCAGGCCCATCTCGTTCGCCTGACCAACCTCCGTCAGATAGGCCATCGCGGCCCAGAACTCGCTGGGCGTCACGTCGAAATCCTCGACGGTTTTCACGATGTCCCCGACGACGCGGGCGACGATCTGCTTCAGCCGGGGGTCGCCCGCGTCGTTATCCAGGCCGGCAATGCGGTCCAGCAGGTTTCGGACGGGGCTGTCGTTCAACAGGCTCATTGTTCTTCTCCCTAAGCGCCAACTTCAGACTATCCTTGATCGCCGCCGCCAACCGGCAAAACGGTGCCGGTGATGTAACTTGCCTCGTCGGACGCTAAAAACAGGATGGCGGCGACCTGCTCCTCGATCGTGCCGGCCCGGTGCATGTGGCTGCTGGCCAGGCTTTGCCCGGCCACCACCTGAAACCCGGCGCGGTGCCGTTCGGTTTGAACATGGGTCCCGCGGGGCGTGACACGCGGGGGTGCTTCGGTCATACCGGTTGCGACGGCGTTTACGCGGATGCCAGCACCCGCATATTCCCACGCCAACCCGGCTGTCATGGCATTCACGCCGCCCTTTGCCGCCGCGTACGGAACCCGGTTCAGGCCACGGGTGGCGACGGACGATACATTCACGATGGCGCCCCCACCGGCGGCCAGCATATGTGGCAACACCGCGCGGCATCCCCACAACGTTGGAAATAACGAGCGCCGTATCTCCGCCTCGATCTGGTCCGGTTCGTAATCGGCGTAGGGCTGGGCCCAAATCGTGCCACCGACGTTGTTGACCAGCACGTCGATACGCCCGAACGCGGTATGGGCCGCGTCCATCAGGCGCACGCACTCGGCGTAGTGTTCAACATCCGCCTCGATCGCCAGTGCGTCGCTGCCGGCCTGGTCGCGGGTGACATGCACGTGGGGCGAGCGGTCGGCCAGGACAACACGCGCGCCCTCGGTCGCTAAGCGCAGCGCAACGCCCGCGCCGATGCCCTGGGCCGCGCCGGTCACGACCGCGACTTTGCCCGTGAACCGACTCACGCGCCGGCCGGGGTGAATTTTTCGGAATAGATATTGGCGGGCGTGACACCCAGGCCGGCGAAGTGGGTGCGCACGGCATCCACCATGGGTGGCGGGCCGCACAGATACACGTCGACCGCCCCGCCATGCAGGTGCGCCAGGTCGAGGTGCTGGGTGACCCAGCCCTTTTTCGGGTGGTTCGACGCCGCGTCCGCCACAACGGTCACGTAGCTGAACTGCGGCAGCCGGCTGGCGATCTCGTCCAGCTGAACGATGAGGACAAGGTCATGATCATGCGTCACGCCGTAAACCAGGTGCACCGGCTGCGCCGACCCGGCCGTCGCCAGATGCTCCAGCATCGACAGGAACGGCGCCAGCCCCGTTCCGCCGGCCAGCATCAGCACGGGCCGCTTCACGTCGCGCAGATAAAAGCTGCCGATCGGCCCGGTATACGTCACTGCCTGACCTGGCTGCGCCTCCGCCAGAAAGCCCGTCATTTGCCCGCCGGGGATGTTACGGACCAGGAACCCGGCCGCGGCGCCCGGCGCGCTACTGAACGAATACGCCCGCTGATGCGGCGTGCCCGGTACCTGGATATTCACGTACTGACCCGGCAAGAAGTCGGGCGTGGCCGTCAGGGTAAAGCTGGTCGTGCTGTCGGACAGCCGGGTGACGGTGGCAATGGCCGTGTCCTGTGCCGCCGGCTTCGTCTTGCACGCCGCCGAACTGGCCAACACGCGCAAGACCAAATTCGATTGGGGCTTCATTTGGCAGGCGAGTGCATACCCGGCCGCCGCTTCCGCGTCGCTCAGCGCGTCCTCGATATAATCGCCGCCGGCATAGGTCCCAGCCTCCGCATGTACCTTACACGTACCGCACGCGCCGTCGCGGCAATCGAGCGGTATGTTGATGCCGACGCCGAACGCCGCGTCTGCCACCGTTTCGGTTGGGGCGCAGGTGATGAAGCGGGTGACCCCGTCCTCAAAATTAAGGGCAACCTGGAAGCTCACAGGTGGTAGACGTCGATTACGTGGTGGATGTAATCGTTTTTCAAGAT
>JAYVTX010000114.1:0-6457 GCA_043788425.1 Rhodospirillales bacterium | reverse complement strand
TTCCAGACTGTGGCCATGTCCAGCAGGTTGACGAAGAAGTCGTTGCTCAGCACGCCCTTCCGCTCCGTCAGCACACCGTGGCTCGAATGCCCGGTGTTGCAGTCCAGCACGCGCAGGCCGCCGATCAGCACCGCCAGTTCGGGCGCCGTGAGGGTCAGCAGCTGGGCGCGGTCGACCATCATCTCCTCGGACGGTACACGGTAGGCGCCGCCCAAGTAGTTGCGGAACGCATCGGCCTCGGGCTGCAGCACCGCGAAGCTTTCCACGTCTGTCATGTCCTGCGTCGCATCCGTTCGGCCGGGCGTCACCGGAACCTCGATCGGATGGCCGCCGGCCTGTGCCGCGTGCTCGATCGCTGCCGCACCGGCGAGCACGACCAGGTCCGCAAACGAGACACGCTTGGCCCCGGGCTGGGCACCGTTAAACGTGGCCTGGATGCCCTCCAGTGCGGCGGTCACGGTTGCGAGTTGCGCCGGGTCATTAACGGCCCAGTCCTTTTGTGGCGCCAGGCGAATGCGGCCACCATTGGCACCGCCCCGCTTGTCGGACCCGCGGAACGTAGACGCTGCCGCCCATGCTGCACCGGCCAGGGCCGATACAGGCAGGCCCGTTGCCAGAATGCGTGACTTCAGCACAGCCATATCCGCCTCATCGACCAATGTGTGATCGACGTCCGGCACCGGGTCCTGCCACAGCAGCACTTCAGCCGGAACCTCTGGGCCCAAATACCGGGCGCGCGGACCCATGTCGCGGTGGGTCAGCTTGTACCATGCGCGGGCATAGACGTCGGCGAAATAGGCCGGGTCCTTGTGGAATCGCTCGCTGATGACACGATAGGCTGGGTCCGCGATCATGGCGATGTCGGTCGTGGCCATCATCGGCTGGTGGCGCTTGGCCGGGTTGTGCGCGTCCGGTACCTGGTCGTGTGCCGCGCCGCCCTTCGGCGCCCATTGCTGTGCGCCGGCCGGACTGCGGACCAGCTCCCACTCGAACCCGAACAGATTGTCGTAGTAGCCGTTATCCCACTTGATCGGGTTTGCGGTCCATGCGCCCTCGAGTCCGCTGGTGATGGTGTGCTCGCCGTGGCCAGTGCCGAAGGTGTTGCGCCAGCCCAGGCCCTGTTCCTCGGACCCGGCACCCTCCGGCTCCGGCCCGACATGCTCGGCGGGGCTTGCGGCACCATGCGTCTTGCCGAACGTGTGGCCTCCGGCGACCAGCGCCACCGTCTCCTCATCGTTCATGGCCATGCGCCCGAACGTCTCACGGATGTCGTGGGCGCTGGCCAACGGGTCGGCGCGGCCGTTTGGCCCCTCCGGATTGACATAAATCAGCCCCATCTGCACGGCAGCCAGTGGCGCGGCCAACTCGCGATCGCCGGTATAGCGCTTGTCGTCGAGCCAGGTGTTTTCCGGACCCCAATACACGTCTTCCGGCTCATAGATGTCTGGGCGGCCCCCGGCGAAACCGAAGGTCTTCAGGCCCATATCTTCCTGCGCGACCGTTCCGGCCATGATCAGCAGGTCGGCCCAGGAAATCTTCTGGCCGTACTTCTGCTTGATGGGCCACAGCAGACGGCGGGCCTTATCCAGGTTTGCGTTATCCGGCCAGCTATTGAGCGGCGCGAACCGCTGATCGCCCGAGCCGCCACCGCCCCGGCCATCCGCCGTGCGATACGTACCGGCCGCGTGCCAGGCCATACGGACGAAGAACGGGCCGTAATGCCCATAATCCGCGGGCCACCAGGGCTGGCTGTCGGTCATCAGCGCAACCAGGTCCTGCTTCAGCGCGGCGTAATCGAGGGTTTTGAACGCCGCCGCATAGTCGAACGTGCCGCCCATCGGGTCCGACGCCGGCTTGTTCTGATGCAGTAGCCGCAGGTTGAGCTGGTTTGGCCACCAGGCCTCGTTCGACATCTTGAGCACGACCGCGTTCTTATCAAAACCGCCGCCCATGGGGCACTTGCCGCCCGCCTGTCCGCTATGTCCGTCCATAATGGCTTCTCCGTATCGAATTGACCGGGCACTCTTACTGGATTTAGCGATATAAATGAAAGGCAATTATAGCCGCGCTTGTGATAGACGTTGCCTATGAACACCCGCGATCTGCGTTATCTGCTCGCCGTTGCCCAGCATGGCCATTTCGGCCGGGCCGCGATGGCGTGCAACGTCAGTCAACCGACGCTTTCGGTACAGATACGCAAGCTGGAAGCGTTATTGGGCGTCAGTCTGTTCGAACGCAGTCCGCGTGGCGTGGTACCCACATCGGCCTGCACGCAATTGCTGCCCCACGCCCGGGCTGCTGTGGCGGCGGCGGATGCGATCGTCACCCTGGCCCAGGCCCGGCAGGACCCGCTTTCCGGCCGGTTCAGGCTAGGGATCATCCCCACACTGGCACCATTCCTATTACCGCTGATCTTCGCCCCGCTACAGGACGCGCTGCCGCGATTGCAGCTAGAGCCGTGGGAGGATCAGACCGACGCCCTACTGGCCCGGCTGAGCACGCATGATCTGGATGCAGCACTGATCGCCACCGACCCGGACGGTCCGCACCTCAGTGGCCGGGCGCTATTTGACGAGCCGTTCCTGGCCGCGCTGCCGCCCGATCATCGCCTCGCCAATGCGCCCATGGTGGCGGAGGCGGATTTGGCAGCCGATATTCTCGTGCTGTCGGACGGCCATTGTCTGCGGGATCAGGCGCTGGCCGCGTGTGGCGCAACGGGCGCGTATGGTGGCGCCTTGCGTGCATCCAGCCTGCCAACGCTGCTGAACATGGTCGCGGCCGGCTACGGCACGACGCTGGTGCCGGCACTGGCGTCTGGCGCGGCGCAGGATGCAGGGATTGTGCTGCGTCCGCTGGCCTCCCCTGTTCAGCGTACCGTTCGCATCGCGTGGCGTACCCACCATGCGCGTGGCCCGGCGGTCCTGGCCGTGGGCGACGTCGTGGCCCGGCGGCTGCAGGGACTGGGCACTGCCGCCTGACCCGGCTGGAACTCCCGGGCATTGTGGGGCTCTGCCGCGCCCGGTTCCACCGGATAAGCGCCCAAACCACTTACCCGCCCCCAGCCACGCGCAAAATACCACCAACAAGCGCCACCCCCAGGGGTTTTGATCGTGCCAACTGGCGGCGGCCTCGCTACGTCGGCGGGTACAGCTCGTCCATGGTAAGCATGAGGCCGGGCGGGTCCAGCACGATCTGCCCGGCGGCGATGATGGCGGTGTCGATCCGCTCCCCAGTACGGCGATGATGGATGACGCTGCGCCGGGTTGGATGGATGATCAGGTAGTGCTGGATCGACGGCACGGTAAAATATCCGGCCAACTTGTACCCACTGTCGATCATCCGGGTTGAGGGTGATAGGACCTCCACCACAATCACGGGGTCAGTAAGCGACGTCGAACCCGCTTCGATCGGTGTGCCGCAATTTACCGAAGCGTCCGGCTCATAGTCGCTATCATCGGTTTCGACCGTCATGCCGTCGTTGAACGCCTCACAACGCACGCCAGCCCGCTCGATCGCACGGTGTAAAGCCAGCCAAACCTGGGCCTTGGCGCGGACGTGCTCAACCCGCTCGGGCGACATGGCGTATACCCGGCCATCAATTCGCTCATACCGGCCGGGCTGGTCGTCATACCAACGGTGATATTCCTCGCGGCTAATAATTCCCTGTGGGACAGCGTGGGTCATGACCGAACGAACTCCCGTGCAAAGTAAGTCAGTATCAGATCGGCGCCCGCGCGCTTGAATGCAGTCAGCGTTTCATGCACCACCCGTTCTTCATCGATCGCACCGGCGGCGCCCGCGAACTTGATCATCGCGTACTCGCCACTGACTTGGTACACGCCGAGTGGCAACAACGTCTGGTCCCGGATGCGTGTTAGCACGTCGAGGTACGCTAGGCCGGGCTTGACCATCAGCATGTCGGCGCCCTCGGCCTCGTCCATCGCACTTTCCCGTAGCGCCTCCCGCCCGTTGGCATAGTCCATCTGGTACTGCTTCCGGTCGCCGATCAGGTCGCAGCCGGCGGCAGCGCGGAACGGGCCGTAGAAGGCGCTGGCGAATTTGGTTGAGTAGGCGAATATCGGCACCATCAAGTGCCCTGCGCCATCCAGCGCCGCCCGGATGGCTGCGATCTGCCCATCCATCATGGCGGACGGGGCCACGACGTCTGCACCCGCATCGGCAGCGATTACGGCCTGCTGCGCCAGGCCCGTGAGCGTTATGTCGTTATCGACGCTGTCGCCCTGCACCACGCCGCAATGGCCGTGGTCCGTATACTCGCAAAAGCAGTTATCGGTCATTACTACCAGCCCCGGCGCAGCGTCTTTCGCGATCCGCGTCATACGGGCCAGCAAACCGTCCTGCCGCAGCGTGTCGGAGCCGGAAGCGTCTTTGTTATGGCTGATCCCGAACAGCATTACGGAGCGGACGCCGTCGCGTGCAACCGCCTCGATATGGTGGGCCAGGCCCTGTTCGGGGATGCGGGACACGCCGGGCATCGCGTCGATCGGCAGGGGCTCGCTTGCCCCTTCCTCAACGAAAATGGGCAGGATCAGGTCGGCGGCTGTGACCGATGTCTCCCGCACCAAGTCCCGTAGAGCAGACGTGCGACGAAGGCGGCGAAGGCGGGTTTGCGGAAACATGGCATACAATACCGGCGCCGCCGGCTGGTTGGCTAGGCCGTTGGCGGCGCGGCATGGTCGGGACCGGCGGTCCTACCGGGCGCTTCGCCCCGCCTAGCGCAACCGTGGCACGGCCTGGTACGTTTGAGGGATGTACGCCCCCGCCGCCCAAACCCGCTCCGCCTTTCCGTTTGCCGCCATCGTGGGGCAGGACGGGATGAAACAGGCCCTGCTGATCGCCGCGATCGACCCAGCGATTGGCGGGGTATTGGTGTTCGGTGACCGTGGCACGGGCAAAAGCACGGCCGTCCGCGCCCTGGCCGCCCTGTTGCCACCTGCACCCGTCATCGCGGGCTGCCGTTACCGCTGCGACCCGGCCACGCCCGACACCTGGTGCGACGAATGCCGTACCCGCCCAGCGATCGAGGCGGTGGACGCGCCCGTGCCGGTTGTGGACCTGCCGCTGGGTGCGACGGAGGATCGGGTCGTTGGTGCGCTAGACCTGGAACGCGCCCTGGCCCGTGGCGAAAAGGCGTTCGAACCCGGCCTGCTCGCCCGCGCCAATCGTGGGTTCCTGTATGTCGATGAAGTGAACCTGCTGGAGGACCATCTCGTCGACCTGCTGATCGACGTGGCCGCGTCTGGCGAGAACGTCGTCGAGCGGGAGGGCCTAAGCGTTCGTCACCCGGCGCGGTTCGTCCTGGTCGGCAGCGGCAATCCGGAGGAGGGCGAGTTGCGGCCCCAGTTGCTGGACCGGTTTGGCCTATCGGTCGACGTGCGGACGCCCACGGACATCGCAACCCGCATGACCATCGTGCGCCGCCGGGACGCGTATGACCGGGATCGCACCGGGTTCATTGCCGAGTGGACGGCGGCCGGCACCGCCATCGCGGCGCAGATCACCTGCGCCCGCGCGCTGGCACCCCGGGTGCAGGTCCCCGATGAGGTGTTGGAGCGCGCGACACGGCTTTGCCTTGGCCTGGGCACAGATGGGCTGCGGGCGGAATTGACGCTGCTGCGGGCGGCTCGTGCCACGGCCGCCTTGGCCGGGCGGGAGGTGGTCACGCATGCCGACGTGCGGGATGTAGCCCCCGCGACGCTCGGGCACCGGTTGCGGCGCGACCCCTTGGATGACGCTGGTGCCGGCGCACGGGTCGGGCGGGCGGTGGCGGAATTGTATGGATGATGCGACGGCCGCGCTCGGGCTAATGGCGGCGGCACCCGGGCTGGGCGTCGTGCTGCGCGGTCCGCCGGGTCCGGCGCGGGATCGCTGGCTGGCGGCGCTGCGGGCACGGACGTCCGGCCCCTGGCGTCGCATGCCGCCGGGTATCGAGACAGGCCGGCTGATGGGGGGCATCGATCTGGCGGCCACATTGCAGGCGGGGCGGACGGTGCGTGACGCTGGGCTGCTCGCCGAAATCGCAGACGGCGTGCTGGTGGTTGCGATGGCCGAGCGGATTGCCCCAGCCCTTGCCGCGACACTAGCCGGAGCGATGGATGCGGGCGGCTTTGGCGTCGTATTGTTGGACGAGGGCGTCGAGGACGAACACGTGCCCCCCGTCCTGCGCGACCGCTGCGCCCTGCTGCTTGCCCTGCCATATGACTGGACCGAACAGCCGGTGCATACGGGCCACGAACCCTGCACGGATGAGGATGCGATCGAGGCATTGAACGCCGCCGCCGTGCAACTGGGCGTGTGGCCGGTGCGTAGCGTTGTGCTGGCCATGGCTACGTTTCGCGCCGGGGGTGCGCCGACTGTGGAGGCCGTGGCGCTGGCCGCCCGCCTGGTCCTGGCCCCCCGCGCAACACAGCGACCGGAGCCGGAAACCGCCGAAGCC
>JAYVTX010000113.1:0-3278 GCA_043788425.1 Rhodospirillales bacterium | reverse complement strand
GTTGGCCCGATGCTGGGGGCCGTAATCATTGTTGTGTTGCCGAACTTGCTCGCTGATATCGAGCTGTTTCGCGTGATCGCCGGTGTAATCGCCGCGGTTGCCGTCTTGGCAGGCATCGTCGCTATCCGGCGTGGGGCGGAACAGCGGAATGCCATCCTGGTTCCGGTCGGGCTTTGCATCGCGTTCTTCGTCTTCTCCCTGCTGCTGGGCCGTATCACCGACTTCAAGCTGTCGATCTTCGGCGCCATGATCCTGTTTGTTGTCTACTATCTGCCCGACGGCATTTGGGGTTTCGTGCGCACGGCCCTGTCGACGATCCGGCCGGGCTTGTTCAATGCCCATGCAGTGATCGATGCGGCCGGTGACGCCGCCCACGTGTGGTCGGCTGCTGCGCCCACGGTCGCGGCCGGTACGGCGCTGTTGCAGGTTGAGCAAGTCGTGATGCAGTTCGGCGGGCTGAAGGCTCTTGACCGCGTCGACCTCAGCGTCATGCCGGGCACGATCCATGGGCTGATCGGCCCCAACGGTTCGGGCAAGAGCACGATGATGAACGTGCTAACCGGCATTTACGTGCCGACCGGGGGCGACATCAAGCTTGAGGGCGTCAGCATTGCCGGGCGCAAATCGCCCGACATTGCCGCGGCCGGGATCGCGCGTACGTTCCAGAATGTGCAGCTGTTCGGCGCGCTGTCGTGAATCGAAAACATCATGGTCGGTCTGCATCACACCTACTCCGCCGGCCTGGCCGAGGTTGCGGCCGCCACGCCCGGCGCACAGCGCGAAGACCGTGCCGCGCAGGTCCGTGCGGCGAGCATCTTGCAATTCGTCGGCCTGGATGCGTTGGCGAATGAGGAGGCGCGCAACCTGCCGTACGGCAAGCAGCGCCTTTTGGAAATTGGCCGGGCACTGGCGCTCGACCCAAAGCTACTGCTGCTCGATGAACCGGCGGCTGGCCTCACGGCCCCTGACATTCGGGAGCTGGTCAGCATCATCCGCAAGATACGCGACCAAGGTATTACGCTGCTGCTGATCGAACATCACATGGATGTCGTCATGAGCCTGTGTGACACCGTGACTGTGCTCGATTTCGGCCAGAAGATTGCCGAGGGTCCGCCTGCTGCCGTGCAGGCCGATCCAAAGGTGATTGCCGCCTACCTCGGCGGTACTGTGGCGGAGGCTGCCTAGCATGCTGCAAGTCGAAAACCTCGTGGCTGGCTACGGTAAGGTCCAGGTGCTGCACGGCCTGTCACTCACGGTCGAGCGTGGGCAGTTGGTCACGCTGATCGGCTCCAACGGCGCTGGAAAGACGACGACGCTGCGGGCGTTGTCGGGAATGATTCAGCCCGAAAGCGGCAGCATTACGCTGGACGGGCAAAGCATCGTTGGCCTGACATCCAGCACGATCGCCCGCCGCGGACTGGCCCACTCGCCGGAGGGGCGGCGCGTGTTTGCCACAATGCCCGTCGCCGACAACCTGATCATGGGCGCGTTCCCCCGCCTGACGGGCGCGCGGCCCCGGGGTGATGTGGAGGCTGACATGGACCGCATGTACGCCCTGTTCCCCCGCCTGGCCGAACGCCGCGCCCAGTTGGCCGGTACGCTATCGGGTGGAGAGCAGCAAATGCTTGCCATGGCCCGCGCATTGATGCTGAACCCCGATGTGCTGCTGCTCGACGAACCCAGCATGGGCCTGGCCCCGCGCTTGGTTGCCGAGGTGTTTGCCACGATCGCTCGGTTGAAGGCTGAGAAAATCACCATGCTGTTGGTCGAACAATTTGCTGCCGCCGCGCTGGATGTCGCCGATTTCGGGTACGTCATGGAAAATGGGCGATTGACGGCGTCCGGCCCTGCCGAACAGCTCAAGCATGACCCGGCCGTGCGTGCCGCTTATCTGGGTGCCGCGCATTAGCGCTTACTACTCCCGCCCGGGTGAAGCAGTCTGGACGGCAAGCGCACCTAGAGCAGCTTTCGTTCATTCAGAGCCGTCACGGCTCTGAATGAACGAAGTAAGCTGCTCTAGAATATAGATTTCTAGAGCACGACCTTCCGAACGATCGATCCCGATCGGTCGAAACGTGCTCTAGACTTGAACCTGCTAAGCGACCGGGCCACCTGTTCGGGATGGAACGCATCCCGCCCACGCTGGACATGACGCCCGACGGCCGGTTCCGCCCCGCGCCGGCGGGTTTGCCGTTTACGGCCAAGCTCATGATTGGCGGGGCAATCGTCGCTGTGCTGGCCGGGGCGGCAGTGGTGGCAATGTTGGCGCTTTGGCTGCTGGCAATGCTGATCCCGGTTTTGATCGTGGCGGCGTTGATTGCCTATGTGTCATACCGGATTAAACGGTGGCGATTACGCGGCGGCCTGAATCCCGTCGCCACGCGCCCGCCGTTCTGACGCTGCTGCGATCTGGCGATAGCTGTTCTGCCGCGCCGCCGGGTCATGGGCGGTCGTTAAAATGGCAATGTCGGTAACACCGTGCGACTGGGCCAGCGCTGTCAGGCCGCCCACCACTTCATCCCCCGTACCCACGATCGCCCGTTCGTGGATTGCTGCAAGCCGTGCCTGCTCCGCACCGGTCGGGAGGTAGGCCTCAGCTTCGGCCACACTTGGCAGGGGTGCGTAGACGCCGCGATCGCGCCCCAGCCGCCACAGGGCGCGGGACTGGAACAGCCGGTCCGCTTCCGCGCCGGTCGCTGCCGCCAGCGCCCATACGGCAATGGCGGCGTGGGGTTCGGGGAACTCGGCACTGGGCTGGTACAGGTTGCGATACAGGTCCAGCGCCTCCGCCGCGCCGTCGCCATCGGTGATGAAATGCGCAAAGCAATACGGCACCCCGAAATGCGCCGCGACCTGAGCGCCATACGCGGAGCTGCCCAGGATCCACGGTTCCGGCACGGTGCTACCCGCCGGTTGCGCGGTCACGGCCTGAAACGGATGCCCGTCCGGTAGCCGCTGCTGCCGCGTCCATGCCAGCACGTCGCGCACCTGGGCGGGGAAGTAGTCTGCGGCTTGAGCTGCATTGGGATTAAGTGCCATGGCCGTCCGTCCATCCGACCCCGGCGCGCGCCCCAGCCCCATGTCGATCCGCCCTGGCGCCAGCGCTTCGAGAACGCGGAACACCTCGGCGACCTTCAATGCGGAATAATGCGGCAGCATGACCCCGGCGCTACCGATCCGGATGCGCTGGGTCGATACGGCAATGGCGGCCATCAGGATCTCCGGCGCCGTTCCGGCCTGGCTGGCGCTGTTATGGTGCTCGGCAAGCCAATACCGGC
>JAYVTX010000112.1:0-3463 GCA_043788425.1 Rhodospirillales bacterium | reverse complement strand
GAGCCGTGACCCGTTCGGGATCAAGCCGCTATACACCGCCACAATACCCGGCGGGCTACTGTTCGCGTCGGAGGCGCAGGCCCTGCTCGCCACCGGCCTGATACCGCGCGCCGTACGCCCCGGCCCGCGGGAGGAACTGCTGCAAATGCAGTTTACCACCGGTGCCGACACAATCCATGCCGGTATTCAGCGTGTGCTGCCCGGCGAAACGCTTGTCATCGCCGACGGCCACGTGCTGGAACGCCGCCGCATCGACGCCCTGCCGTCCGGCGGCCCGGAACCCGTGAGCGACGAAGCGGCGATCGCCCGGCTCGACACGGCGCTCGAGCGGTCGGTCGATCTGCATCAGCAATCGGACGTGCCGTACGGGCTGTTTCTGTCGGGCGGAATCGATAGCGCGGTCGTGTTGACGATGATGGCGCGCCTGAATAGCAGCCCCGTCCTGGCCTACACCGCCGGGTTCGACAGCCCAGGTGCGGCCGATGAGCGTGCACAGGCCGCCGCCCTGGCCCACGGCGCCGGCGCCCGGCACGAGACGCTGCTTATTACGGAGGCCGCGGTCTGGCAGCATCTGCCGGCCATCGTCGCCGCCATGGACGATCCAGCCGCCGACTACGCCATTATACCGAGCTGGTTTCTGGCCCGCCGCGCCCGGCACGATGTGAAAGTCGTGCTGTCCGGTGAGGGCGGCGACGAAATCTTCGGCGGCTACGGCCGGTACCGCAGTGCCATGCGCCCATGGTGGCAGGGTGGCCGCCCGATGCGCACGCGCGGCACGTTCGATCGGCTGGACGTGCTGCGCGTGCGGCCGACCGTGTGGCGCGACGGGCTGGTCGCGGCCGAAAGTCAGGCCGCGACCCCCGGCCGCACTCGGTTGCAGGTGGCGCAGGCGACGGACTGCGCCGATTGGCTGCCGCACGACCTGCTGCTGAAGCTGGACCGATGCCTGATGGCCCATGCGATCGAGGGCCGTACGCCGTTCCTCGATCCCGACGTCGCGGCGGCCGGGTTCTGCCTGCCGGATGGGATGAAGGTGCGCGACGGCCGGGGTAAGTGGCTGCTGCGGCAATGGCTCGCGCGTCACGCCCCCGCCGCCCGCCCGTTCGCGCCCAAGCAGGGCTTTACCGTGCCGATCGGCGCCTGGATCGCGGGGCAGGGCGCGCGGCTTGGGCCGCTGGTGGCCGCGCAGGCTGGCGTGGCGGAGATTGCGACGCCCGACCGCGTCGTGGCGCTGTTCCGCGCGGCGCATGGCAAGCGGGAAGGCTTTGCGGCGTGGACGCTGCTGTTCTACGCGCTATGGCACAACGCTCATATTCTGGGCCGGTCATCCGACGCCGACGTGTTCGACATTTTAGGGGCGCACTGATGCACTTCGACACCATTCTGCGCGGCGGGACCTGCGTGCTGCCATGGGCTGAGGTAACAGCCGATATCGGCGTTAAAGACGGTCGGATCGCATCGATCGGCGCGGCGGCCGGCGATACGGCGGACACGGTGTTGGACGTTACCCACCTTCATGTCCTGCCTGGGCTGATCGACCCACACGTCCATTTGCGCGACCCCGGCGACCCGGCCATCGAGAGTATTCGCACCGGCACGCTGGGCGCCGTGTTGGGCGGCGTCACCACCGTGTTCGACATGCCCAATACGTCGCCCGCCATCACCGACGCCGCGTCCGTGGCCTGGAAGCAGGCGCATATCGGGCATGAGGCCTGGTGCGACATGGGCTTCTACGTCGGCGCGACCAAGGGCAACATCCCGGAACTGGCGGGGCTGGAGATCGAGGCCGGCGTGTGCGGCGTGAAGGTGTTTGCCGGTAGCTCGACCGGCGACCTGTTGGTGGAGGACGACGCGTCTATCGAACAGGTCCTGCGCCACGGGCACCGCCGGGTCAGCTTTCATAGCGAGGACGAGTATCGGCTGCAGGCCCGGCGTGGCCTGTTCAACGACGGTGACCCGTACCGGTCGCACATGGAATGGCGGGATGTGGGCTGCGCGCTGATCGGTACGCAACGCATCCTGGCCCTGGCCGAGCGGACGGGCCGGCCGGTGCATATCCTGCATGTCTCGACCGCGGAGGAGTTGGTGCTGCTGCGCCAGCACCGCCGCACGGCCACGGTGGAGCTGCTGGTCAATCACCTGACGCAGTGGGCGCCGGACGCGTACGACCGATTGGGTGGGTATGCGGTCATGAACCCGCCCATTCGGGACCGCCGGCACCTGGATGCGGCATGGGCGGCGGTGGCGGACGGGACGGCGGACACGATCGGGTCGGACCATGCGCCCCACCCGCGCGCGGCCAAGGAGCGGCCCTGGCCATCGGTCGCGGCCGGGTTGACGGGCGTACAGACCCTGGTGCCGGTCATGCTGGACCATGTGTCCGCGGGGCGACTGACGCTGGGGCGGATGGTGGACCTGATGGCGGCGGGGCCCGCGCGGGTTTATGGCCTGGCGGGCAAGGGCCGCATCGCCGCCGGGTACGACGCGGATTTTTCGGTCGTGGACCTCGGCGCCCGGCGCGTAATCACAAATGACTGGATCGCGTCGCCATGCGGTTGGACGCCCTTCGACGGAATGGCCGTGACGGGCTGGCCGGCCATGACGATCGTGCGAGGTCGGGTCGTGATGCGGGACGGCGCGGTTCTGGGCGCGCCGTCCGGCCAGTTGGTTGCGTTTACTTCAGCGTGAGCGTGATGCCGTCGGCCGAGCCCTGCAGGCGCGCACCCTTGGTCACGTTATCGACGCGGATCTCAACACCGTGGGTGTTGCGTAGCACTTGCCCGCTCAGTCCGTTGACGAGCGTGGCTTCACCGGTTGCGGCCACGTACGTGCCGCTGAAGTCCTGCAGGCGCTTCAGGTTATAGACCCGGCCCCTGCCGCGGACCGTGGAGAAGCCGACGTCGGCGACCGTCACCCCGTTTACGGTGAACCGGTAGCTCTTGCCTGCAAATCGCAGCACGCCGTCGCCCCAGGTGTAGCCGATGCCGACCGCCGCGCCCTTGGCCGTGATATCGACCGTGCCGCTGGCGGGGCCGCGCTGACCGGGGTCACCGGCGGCGGCCAAGGCGGGCAGGCTCATTGCGGAAAGGCTGGCGCCGGTCAGCATGACGGCGAGGGCAAGGCGGCGACTGATGGTCATAGCGCGCTCCAAAACAGTATGGGCGCTGGTAACGGTATCATGCCCGGCCGGTTCCGTATCAGCCTGCGAATAAGGACTTGGGCCAACGCGCCTTACGATAATCCACCTGCTCCGGCGTGGGCGGCGGCGTATCCGCGACGGGGCGGACGCCGGGGGGCAAGTTGGCCGGGTCGGCCCAGCAATCGACGACGCCCAGGCTGCGGCTACAGAACGCCGGCTCCTCCGGGCCTACATAACGCGGCGCGCAGTATGTCTGACCGCGGTCGAGGTGCACGATGGAGCAGTCACGTCCGGTGATGGCCGACACGCCGATATCCGCGACGC
>JAYVTX010000111.1:0-4211 GCA_043788425.1 Rhodospirillales bacterium | reverse complement strand
GCGCGCGGCCGCCGCCGCTGCCCCGAACGCGCCGCAGGTGGCGCTTGGGTGGAAGCCGCGATCGTAATGCGCCCCAGCCGGCAACGCCAAAGCAAGGCGCAACGCGACCTCGTATCCCGCCACGATCCCGGCCACGACATCCGCCCCGTGGGCGCCAGTCATCTCCGCAGCGGCAAGCGCCGCCGGGATCACGGGCGCGCCGGGATGCACGATGGCGGCCGCGTGCGTGTCGTCGAAATCCAGCGAGTGGGCGAGCGTCGCGTTCATCAACGCAGCCCCGGCTGGCGCATAGCCGCGCGGGTCGGCAAAAACGCGGGCCGTGCCGTTCGCGAGGCCCAGTGCGGCGACGGCCGCGGCCAAGGCGGGCGTGCTCTCCGCATCATGGCGGGCCCGGACGGCGTTTCCGGCCAAGTCGAGAACGAGCAACGTGGTCCGGCGCACGACCTCCGGCGGCAGAGCCCTGACCGAGCAGGCAGAAATGAACGCGGACAGCGCGGCGGTAATTGTCATGGAACAAGTCTCCTTCATCGTGCCGGGCGCATGGTGTCGTCGCCAAACTCGGCCCGGATCGCGGCGTCATGCTCGCCGATCGAGGGTACTTTGCCCAGCATTGCCACGGCGCCATCGTGGATCACTGGGGGTGCTACGATGGTGGCCGGCCCACCCGGCGTATACACGCTGACCCGGCGCAGCGCGGGATGGGCGGCGAGGCCGGGCAGCGTGTTGACGAAGCCGTACGCGGTGCCGCTGCGCCGCAGGCTGTCCGCAGCGCCGTCCCGTGTCACGGCGCGAAAACATCGGCCGATCCGGGCGTCGACCGTGGGGCGGTTCCCGACACGGGCGTTGTTGCTGTCAAACCCGGCCGCAGTCGCCAACCCAGGGTCGCCGAGCACTGCCGCGCAGAAGCTCACCCACTCCTGCTCGTTCTGGATCGATATCAGCACCTGGCTGCCGTCTAAGGTCTCGAACGCGCTACAGGGGCAGATCGACGGATGCGCCAACCCGAGCCGCTGCGGTTCGGTGCCGGTGCCCTCGAAATAGAGCAGGGGCACGTTCATCCAGTCCGCCATCCCGTCGAATAGGCTGATCTCTAGCCGACGCCCGTGCCCGGTTACGGAGCGGGCGATCAACGCCTCCAGCACGCCCGCATGGGCCGACATGCCACAGGCGATATCACAGGCCGAGACGCCCACCCGGCCGGGGCCTGCCGGGTGCCCGGTGATGGCGGCGAGCCCACTCTCCGCCTGGATCAGCAAGTCGTATGCCGTCATGTCGGCGTAGTCATTTCCTGCACCATACCCGGAGATATCGACCGTGATCAGCCGCTCGTGCCGGCGTCGCAGCTGCTCGGAACCAAAGCCGGCCCGTTCGCCGGCGGCGGGTGCCAGGTTTTGGATGAACACGTCTGCCTACGCGATCATTCGATGCAACAGCGCCGCGTCGCACGGGTCCTTGATGTCCGCAACCAGGCTCTGCTTGCCGCGGTTCAGCCAGACGAAGCAGCTGGATGAGCCGTGGACCGCGGCATCGTAGGGCCGCGCAAAGTCGCCCTCTGGTCGCTCGATTTTGATGACGCGCGCGCCTGCATCTGCCAGCCGCAACGAGCAGTACGGGGCGGCGACGGGCTGCTCGAGCGTGACCACCAGCAGGCCATGCAACGGACCAGGCGGTTGTGGGGCGCTACTTTCGATCGGCCCGTTCACGCCAGCAGCCGCGGCGCATCTCCCGACCGGCAGCAGAGCACATGCACCGTGGCGATGAATTTCATCATACTCTGATGCTACCGACATCCTGGTCGCCGGGACAACCACTTCCGCGGTGGCGATTGGCGCACCACACCTTCCCGGTGCCAGCGCCAACGAACGGGACCGGACGAAATGCGGCTTCATCGCCCGTAAAAAATGGGCGACCGCTTCTCATTGAATGCGAGGACACCCTCTGTCCGGTCCTCCGTCAGCACAAGGCGATTATATGCCTCAATCTCGAATGCCAGACCGTCCGCCAGCGACATCTGTAGGCCGTGGTGGATCGAGCGTTTCGCCTGGATGGCAGACAGGGGTGCATTAGCCGCGATGGCCGAGGCTGCTTCGAGGACACGCTTCATCAATTGTTCCGCTGGCAGCACAGAATTCACCATGCCCCATAACTCTGCCTGCTGGGCCGTGAAGGGTCGGCCCGTGAGTAACAACTCTTTGGCCCGTCTCTCGCCAACGGCACGGGGCAGCAATTGCGTACCACCGCAGCCCGGCATAATGCCCAGGCTGACTTCCGGAAATGCAAACCGCGCCGTGCTAGCCGCATAGAGGAAATCGCACATCAGAGCGATCTCGCAACCGCCGCCGAATGCTGCTCCGTTGATCGCACCCACAAGCGGGATCGGGCAGGCCAGCAGAGCCCGTGTCATGCGTTCGAACAGCAGGTGTTGACGGTTCCAGGCCTCGTTCGACATCCCGTTACGTTCCCGCAGATCGCCACCGGCGCAGAAAGTCCGCGCACCCGCTCCGGTCAGCACAATGCACCGGCAATCGCCAGGGTTGAGAGCGAAGTCTTCGAAGTACTCGAGAAGGTCCCAGGCCATTTGTGTGTTGAGGGCGTTAGCCGCCTCCCGGCGGTCCATCGTTACAAGCCGTATTTGGGGCGTAGGATCGGTGATGAGCAGGGTGGTGAACGCCTTCATGGTCCAACTCCAGCGGTTTGTCGGCAAGAACTAGCGCGCGTCAGCTATGACGAAGCAGACGTGAACCTACGCTCTCATTCGCTGCGAAACACCAGGTGATGCCAACGATCGTCGCCGGCGTGCTGCTCTCGTTGAACGGTGCGACATGCGGCAAAGCCAACGCGTTACCAACGCCGAATGAGACGTGGTCCATTGCAATACGCGCCACTACGCACCCTGCCAGCGCCGTCGCCTCGCTTCGCAACGCGCTCACCAGCCAGCAGTCGACACGCATCGTATCCGGTGATTCTCGCCAGCCCCGTACCGGTTCGAAGCGCGCCTAAGTTCTCGGCCTCCTGCGCCGTCCCAAGGGCACCACCGTTCCGCACGTTGCGGACGCCCCGGGCTGGGCTCGGCAAGCCGTGCACGGCTTCTTCGCAGTCCTGAAAAAGGCGGGCACCCCGGTCGAGGTGCTGGAGCGCGTGCGCCAGGTCGGCCCCGGCAAGCAGGGTGCGGCGGGCAGCTACTCCGTGTACCGCGCGGCGGAGGCCGGCTGATGCGCAACCAGCTCCGCACGCAGCGCTACGCGGTCGCCCTTTACCGAGTGTCGACCGTCGAGCAAGACCAGAGCGGGCTCGGGCTGGAAGCGCAGCAGGCTGGCGGACGGGCGTTCGCCGCAGCCCAGGGCTGGACGCTGGTGGCCGAGTTCTCCGACATGGCGAGCGGCAAGGACGACCACGGGCTTGGCTTCCAGGCTGCACTCACACGCTGCCCGCAGCTCGGGGCCGTGCTGGCCGCAGCACGGCTCGACCGGATCACGCGCCGCACTCACACGCCGTCGCAAATGCTGGAGGACGGCTCCTCCGCTCGCGCGGCCGACATGCCCGGCGCCGACGAACTCATGATGAGGGTCTACGCTGCCATGGCCCAGGAGGAGCGCGAGCTGATTAGCGAGCGCACGCGGGCAGCGCTGTCGGCGGCCGAGGCGCACGGGGCGGTGCTCGGCGGCGATCGGGGGTGCCGGCCGTCAGCGCCGCCCTGTCCCTCCGCAGCGGCCATGTCCCGGGTTGAGCGGGCTGACCAAACGGCGCATCGGCTCTGGTTCGAGGTTGAGCGGCTCAGGAACGAGGGTGTGGACGCTGGCCGGGCTGGCGCAGGCACTTACGCGACAGGGGGTCATGTCGCCCCGTGGCGGGACGAAGTGGGCGCACACGGTAGTGGCACGCCCACTGGAGAAACCAGGAAGCTGAATGACCATTTAAGAATGCGTTTCTATCCGTCTCCCGACAGGTTTCTTAGTTTCATGGAAGAGGTCCACTATTATTGTCATGGTCACGTGTTTTCCTTCGCGGCCAACGTTGGCCTGCTCGCCGTCAACCGCCGCCTGCACCATCGAACCTGAACCCGGAGCCGCCCCATGGACCGCGCCGCCATCCTCGCCCAACTCGCCCCCACTGGCGTACTCCGCGCCGGCATCAACATGAGCAATGGCCTCCTGATTTCCACCCGCAGCGCGGATGGCCAGCCCGACGGCGTATCCCCTGGCATGGCCCGT
>JAYVTX010000110.1:0-5312 GCA_043788425.1 Rhodospirillales bacterium | reverse complement strand
TCATTCCTGTTGAACTTCATCATGCCGAACGTCTATTTTCATGCGACGACGGCCTACGCTATCTTACGGCATAACGGCGTGGTTTTGGGTAAGCGCGATTATATCGGCGCGCTGCCCACCTGACGCCGAAACTGGGCCGCGACGCCCATAACGGCCAGCAAAGCGGCCGGGATCAGCAACGGCGCGGATATTCCCCGCGCCGCCGCCGCCCCGGCCGTGGCACCCGATAAATAGGACACAATGATCGCGGCGATGCAGGCCAACTGCGCCGGCCGGTGCTGCATGTTGTGGTCGCCAATGGCCTCGCCCAGCCGCTCCAGATTACCGGTCAGGAAGGTCGTGTTGAGCGTGACCGGCCCGAACCGCGTTTGCGAACCGTTTAGGCAGCCTAGCGCACCAGCGATCGGCGCGAGGGAGGCCAGGCCCTCCAGCGGACGTAGCCCAGCAATGGCCAAAACCGCCGCGGATAGCAGCCAGCATAGGCCGGGACCGCGCCCATCGCGCCGCATTATGCGCGCAATGGCGACTCCGGCCGTGAAGGCGACGATGGCCAGCAGGCTCAGCACCGCCCCAACCCACTCCGCCGACGCCAACTCGAACCCGGCCTGCACGATCGTACCCGTCATGGGCGCCACGAACGCATGAAGGCCCAAATACGCCACCGCGTTCACAAATCCTGCAACCGCCGCCATTCCAGCTGCCGCCCGCGTGCCGTCTAGAATGCTCATTTGGTTCTGGCTCGCCGCCCGGTTACGCTCTTCCGATCTGGTCATAGGAGCCTCCATGCCCGTCCACAACCGCATCGCCGCCGCCGCCCCGCAACTGACCGAGTGGCGGCGCGACCTGCATGCCCACCCGGAGCTGGGGTTTGAGGAGCATCGCACCAGCGCGATCGTTGCCGAGAAGCTCGAAGCATGGGGGATCGCGGTCACGCGCGGCATCGCCGGAACCGGGTTGGTTGGCACGCTGCGCGCCGGCATGTCGTCGCGCGCCATCGGGCTGCGGGCGGACATGGACTGTTTGGAGATGACGGAGGCGAACGACTTTGACCACCGCTCCACCGCGCCCGGCCGCATGCACGCCTGCGGCCACGATGGGCACACGACCATGCTGCTGGGGGCCGCGCAATATTTGGCCGAGACCCGCAATTTCGACGGCACCGTCCACTTCATCTTCCAGCCGGCCGAGGAGGGCGGCGGCGGCGGCCGCGTGATGGTCGAAGAAGGGCTGTTCGACCGCTTCCCGTGCGACATGGTGTTCGGCGCCCATAACGATACAAGCCTGCCGATCGGCACGATGCAGGCGGCGCCGGGTCAGGCCAGTGCTGCCAGTGACCGCTTCTGGATCCACATCACGGGCGTCGGTGGCCACGCGGCGCGCCCGCATCAGACGATCGATCCCGTGATCGTCGGGTCGCACATGGTGCTGGCGCTGCAACAGATCGTGTCCCGCCGGGTCGATCCCGTTGCACAGGCGGTGTTGTCCATCACGCAGTTTCATGCTGGCAGCACCGGCAACGTCATTCCGGGTGCCGCCAGCCTAAACGGCACCGTCCGCACGCTGGACCCGGCCGTACAGGACATGATTGAGGCGGCGATGCACGCAACCGTCGCCGGTATCGCGTCAGCCCACGGGGCCACGGCCCGGTTGGAGTATGAGCGCGGCTACCCGAGTGTCATCAACGCGCCCGACCCGACGTTACGCGTTGCAGCTGCGGCGGACCGGCTGCTGGGCACCGGGCACATCATCACGGATGCCCCGGCCCGCATGGGCGGGGAAGATTTCTCGTATATGGCGCAGAAGGTGCCGGGCTGTTTCGTGCGAATCGGGCAGCGGGATGGCGATCGGTTTGGCGTGTCGGTGCACAATCCGCTGTACGATTTCAACGACGATATCTTGCCGATCGGGGCGAGTTTCTGGGCGACGCTGGTGGAGCAGGAGCTGCCGCGGGGTTAGGTGCGTCCAATACGGCAGGGTTTGCGAGCTCGTTCTGGGCGAATTCTGGCCGGGCGTTACAGAACCTTTGCGTCTGGCTTCGTCGCGGAACGGCGCGACTTCGGAATGTGAGACTAAAGGTTTATTTCGCTACCAAAATATGCTGAGTGCGAGCAGTCTATCAGCCAGTTAGGAACTCGCTATGAAAACTCCTATGGGTGCGGAGGATCCCCTGGACGATTGCGTCTATCGGGTACTTTATTCAAGCGCCGTTCCGCGCTCCCGATCTGCCGATGAGGTAGAGCGAGACCTCGAACTGATTTTGCGCGCCAGTCGAAGGTACAATTCGGATTTCGGTATTACCGGCGTACTTGTGACAAATAAGCGCATGTACTGTCAGGTTATCGAGGGTCCAAGGTTAATTATCCAGAAACTCGTCGGACATATTGCCTGTGATACCCGGCACTGTTGCCTTAGAATTATCAGTAGACATAGCGCACAGCAACGAATATTTGCAGACTGGTCAATGGCGTTTGTTCGTACAAATCGGGACCTGGAAGCGGAAGCCTATTTTTTCCCCTCTACCAACGAAGCGTCGGCTGTCACGGCGATCTCGGCTTTCTGTATATCGGTCCGGAAGCATGTCCTCAGCGGAACATATTTTTAAGGGCAGGTCGGAGGGTCGGTTCAGGCGTTCTGCACAGCCACGTAGCCAGCCGCGCGAAATGGCATGATCTTTGCACCGGCAACGCGGCTGTTACTCGCAGACAATGTGTTATTGTTACTTCGGGAGAAGATAATGCAAAACTTTGGACGGCGCGGCCTACTCGCGTCTACGACGGTTATTATTGCGGCCGGCGTCCTGCCCGTAGCCCTCTCCACCCCCGCCTTGGCGCAGGTGCCTGGCCCGGTCAAGATCGGCGTGCTCCATTCCCTGTCGGGCACGATGGCGATAAGTGAGACGACGTTGAAAGACGTTATGCTCATGCTGGTCGATGAGCAGAACAAGGCCGGGGGCGTCCTGGGCCGTCAGATCGAGGCGGTCGTCGTCGACCCGGCAAGTAACTGGCCCCTGTTTGCCGAAAAGGCCCGCGGCCTGATTACGCAGGATAAGGTCTCGGCCGTGTTCGGCTGCTGGACCAGCGTCAGTCGCAAGTCGGTACTGCCCGTGTTTGAGGAGACTGGTAACATCTTGTTCTACCCTGTCCAGTACGAGGGCGAGGAAAGCAGTAAAAACGTCTTCTACACCGGTGCTGCGCCAAACCAGCAGGCTATTCCGGCCGTCGACTACTTGATGGCCGAAAATAAGATCACCCGCTGGGTCCTGGCCGGTACTGACTACGTGTACCCGCGTACAACGAACAAGATCCTTGAGGCGTACCTGAAGTCCAAGGGCGTCAAGCAAGAAGACATCCTGATCAACTACACGCCATTCGGCCACAGCGATTGGCAGACAATCGTAGCCGATATCAAGAAGTTCGGTTCGGCTGGCAAGAAGACGGCCGTCGTTAGCACCATCAATGGCGATGCCAACGTGCCGTTCTATAAGGAACTCGGCAACCAGGGCGTGAAGGCGACGGATATTCCCGTGGTCGCGTTCAGCGTTGGTGAGGAAGAGTTGGCCGGCATCGATACGAAGCCGCTGGTCGGCCACCTGGCCGCCTGGAATTACTTCATGAGCGTCGATGCTCCGATCAACAAGGCTTTCATCCAGCGCTGGCAGGCGTTCACCAAGAACGACAAGCGGGTCACGAACGACCCGATGGAGGCCGCGGTCATCGGCTTCCAAATGTGGATTAAGGCGGTGGAAAAGGCCGGCAGTGTCGAACCCGCGGCGGTTATCGATGCGATCATTGGCGTGTCCGTCCCCAACCTGTCGGGCGGCTACAGTACGATGATGCCAAACCACCATATCACGAAGCCGGTGTTGATTGGTGAGATTGAGGCCAACGGCCAGTTCAACATTGTGACCCAAACGCCGGGCACGATCGTGGCCCAGGCCTGGTCTCCGTACCTCGAAGGTTCACGCGACCTGATCAGCGACTGGCTGCCGCCGATGAGCTGCGGTAACTTCAATGTAAAGTCTGGCAAGTGCGGTGGCGCGGGTAAGAGCTGATCCGTCTTTTACTGATCATGCTGGCCTGGCTTACTGCCGGGCCAGCATGGGCTGCGCCTGATCTTTCGCCATTCGCCAGTTCCAGCTTCGCCGATATTCAGCGTGGGGTGGAGTCACTAAGGACCTCTGGCGACCCGCGGGCGCTCACGGTGTTACAGGCCATGCAGACTGGCCGGTTGCTGGTGGGGCCGGACGGTGCAGTGTTGATCCGGGACGGTTCTATAACCACCGACGCAGCCACGGGCGCACCCGCCACCGCCGCCACGGCCAAGCCCGTGCGGCTGAACAACAACGTCCGCCGCGCCATCGACGCTGCAATTGGTGCATTGCGGCTTTTTGCCCCCGATCCGTCCGAGCGCGCTGCGGCGGCGGAGGCAGTATTCCACTCCCGCGATCCAGCCGATGCAAGTGCCCTCGATCGGGCAATCGGGACCGAGCAGGACCCGGCAATCCGTCGCACCATGCAGCAGGCCCGCGCCGCAATCACCCTGGCCGGCCTGGCACCCGATGACGCGACCCTGGCTGCAATCGCCACCCTACGCGACCGCAGTGGGACAGAGGCGCGGGGTGTTATCGCCGCTATCCCCGCGTCCGGCCCCGCCGTGACAGCCGCCATCAATGGGGCCCTCAGCGCCATCGACTTCCGCCAGCAACTGCTTGGCTACGGGCAAACGCTGTTCTACGGCCTGTCGCTCGGCTCCGTTCTGCTGCTGGCTGCCGCCGGGCTGGCGATCACCTTTGGCGTCATGGGCGTCATCAACATGGCGCATGGCGAGTTGCTGATGCTGGGCGCGTACACAACGTTCGTTGTTCAGGAGGTCATCCGCGCCCATGCCCCTGCCTTGTTCTCGAGCAGCCTATTTATCGCCGTTCCTGCCGCTTTCTTGGTCACTGGCGCGGCTGGCGTGCTGATCGAGCGGGGGCTAATTCGGTTTTTGTACGGCCGGCCGTTGGAAACGCTGCTGGCGACGTGGGGCCTCTCGCTCGTGTTGCAGCAGGCGGTACGCAGCGTGTTCGGGGCCGATAACCGCAATGTCGGAACGCCGGCCTGGATGTCGGGCACGGTTGACGTGGTTGGGCTGTCGCTGACAATCAACCGATTAACGATAATCGGCTTTTCGATTGCCGTGCTGACCGCGCTGATCGTGGGGCTGCGCCGCACGCCGCTCGGGCTACAGATGCGGGCGGTCACGCAAAACCGGCGCATGGCGGCGGCGATGGGCATACGGACGCCCTGGGTAGATGCGATGACGTTCGGTCT
>JAYVTX010000109.1:0-2727 GCA_043788425.1 Rhodospirillales bacterium | reverse complement strand
ACGCTGGACGCGATCGAGCGTTCGATCCCGGAGATGACCGGCGTCGGCTTCGGCCTGGCGCACGTCTCGCTGGCGGCGTTGACGGTTTATCTCGACTTTCGTTTTGCCGCGCTCGACTGGCGGACGGGCCGACCGCTGCTATCGAAATGGACGGCCATAACGGTGGACCGCGCATCGGTTCGGGCGGCGGCCGGGCTGTGCGCGGCGATGTAGCGCTATTCGCCTTTGATCCCCTTCGCCTTGATCAGCGCCCCCCATTTCTGGGTGTCGCTTTGCAGTAACTGCGCAAGTTCCGCCGGGGTCGAGGGTGCCGGTTCAGCGCCAAGCGCCAACAGCGTTCCGGCGGAGGATTTCAGCGCGGCACCAATCGCCCGATTGAGTGCGGCGATCGTATCGGGCGCTGTTTTGGTGTGGACGAAGATCGCGTACCAATTATTAGTATCGACGCCGTCTAGCCCCTGTTCCTGAAATGTCGGCACGTCCGGCAGCGACGGGTGCCGGTGCGGGGCGGCCACCCCGATCGCGCGCAACCGCCCGGATTTCACAAAGCCAAGCAGGCCCGGCACATCACCAAAAAACCCCGCGACCCGGGCGCCCATCAAATCCGTCAATGCCGGGGCCGCGCCCTTATACGGCACATGCAGGAACTTGGCCCCGGTGGCGGCGCCCAGCTGCTCGATCGCCAAATGCGGCACGGAGCCAATGCCGGACGACGCCATGGGCGTATCCTGTGCCGCGCGGGCGTTGGTCACGAACTCGGTGGCAGTCTTGGCCCTGTTATCTGCGCCGACGACCAACACTTCCACGTTGTTGACCACGACCGATACGGGCGCGAAGTCGCGGGCCATGTCGTACGGAAGGCGGTCGTACAGGGACGGGTTGATCGCTGCCGCGCCGACGGACGTAAGCCATAACGTTGCCCCATCGGCCGGCGCACGCAGTACGTCCTGCGCACCGAGGACGCCGTTTGCGCCAGGCTTGTTTTCAACAATGACAGTGCGACCCAGCGCCTGACCGAGGGGGCCGGCGATGATCCGGGCCACGCTATCGACGGGTCCGCCGGGCGCAAAGGCGACGATGATGCGAACGGGCTTTTGCTGGGCGAATGCCGGGGGTGGGATGGCGAGCAGGCCGGCCGTTGCGGCAAGTAGCGTGCGTCGGTTCATGGAAGCCTCCGGACCTTGGTGTTGTTGGAAGGCACGGGGGCTACAAGGACCGGTGTTTGGGGATAACGAAGGCTTACCGCGCTTTAACCGGGCGATTACCGTAGCTTTGTTGCGGGACCCCGCGTTCGAGCGACATGTGCGAGTGAACCCCGATCCAGCTTGCGTCCGGCTGCCGGGCCAGGGTGAGGGTGGCGCGGCCGGGACGGGCAAAGCGGCTACCGTCGGGATGAAAGCCCATGCTGGTCCAGGGCGTGATCACGACGGCCAGGGCAGCGCCGGGACTGGCAAGTATGGCGGTGTTGGCGAGGTCGAAGGCGAAATCGTCGGTGCGGGGCCAGACATTGTCCCATTGAGTGTCGGTCCAGGCTGTCAGCCCGCGGACCAGTTCCTGGTGGGTGCCGAAGATGATGATGTCGGGATGCCAGAACGGCCGGGCGGCGGCGTAGTCAACGTCGCGCACGCATGCGGCGAAGCGAGTGAGCCAATCGTGGATGGCGGCCGTGACGGCCGGGTCGGCAACGGGCAGGGGTAGCGGGTCTGTTAGCAAGGCAGAGTCCTTTTTTGGTCCCGATCGCACTCAGGCCGACATACTTACCGACGATTGCGATCAGATTACCTGCGTCTATCAATGGCCAGCAACCGTGGTGCAAAAGCCTTGTTGTTTAGGATGCCCCCCCCTCGATAGGCCGTCGTTTCGATTTCGCCTACGAAGGCGTACACATTAGATCATGGTCAATCTGTCGGTTACCACTCACGCCGCTTACTCCGCCGCCACCATCGGCTGTCCGACCCGGCTAGCATTTCGCGCCGTGCCCATGCACAGCAGGCTACCCAGCAACAGCGCGGAAACCAGCACGAACACCAGCTCCGGATGGCCATGGTCGATCAGGAAGCCGAACGGTGCTGGCGTTAGCGCAGACCCTAACGGTAGGCCGGCGCTGACAAAGCCAAAAACCTTGCCGATCTGACCCGGCGGTGCCGCGTCCTTCACCATGATGTCGCGCGGCGTTCGGCTGGCACCCAGGGCCACGCCCGACACGAACAAGCAGCCGATCGTCAGCCATCCGCCCAATGACAATACCCCGACTGCTAGGGTTAGCACGGCGGAAGCGACGGTCAATGTCACGGTAATCGTCACCAATCGCCGGGCGCTGTCGGCAAACCAGCCACCCACGAGCACCCCGGCGGTGTTGCCGACCATGTAGCCGGTCAGCGCGGCACTCGCGACGGCCACTTCCAATCCGCGAACGTCATGCAAGACGGTCACGGCCCAGGCCTGCACTCCGCCACCGGCCATGGCGCCCAGTAGATAGAAGCCAAAGAACAGCAGCATTGGCCGGGTCATCAGCAGGGCGCGTCCGGATAGGAGCGGACTGGTGTGGGCCGGTTTAACTTGGTCCGTCAGAATACGGCTTTGCAGCAGGATCGCGCCGACGACCGGTAGGCCAACAGCACCGACCAGCATCACCGCCTCCCGCCAGCCCATCACTGCCATCAGTGCCGCAATAACGGGTGGCCCGGCGGCAAAACCCAAATTGCCGCTGAACGTGTGCAAGGCAAA
>JAYVTX010000108.1:0-8756 GCA_043788425.1 Rhodospirillales bacterium | reverse complement strand
GATCCCTCATGCTCAAATCCTTCATCTACGTCGCCTCTTGCATTGGCCATGTGGGCGTTCGATCCCGCAACGCCAAGTTCCGCTATGCGGTCACCAGCGCCGGTGTGGCCGCTTCGAGCGGATCGGCCGCCAGCTCCTCAGCCGTCACGGTCTTTTGCTCGACCTGCGCCAACTCCAGAATGAAGTCGACGACCTTCTCCTCATAGATTGGGCCACGGAGCTGATCGGCTGCCTGCTGATTTTCGCTGAAGAACTTGATCACCTCGGCCTCCTGGCCTGGGAAGCGGGTCGCCTCCTGCCGCATCGCACGCTGCATCTCCTCGGCACCGACCTGGATGTTGTTCGCGCGTCCGATTTCACTCAACAATAATCCCAGGCGGACCCGGCGTTCGGCGATCGCGCGGTACTCGGCGCGAAGCGTGTCATCGTCCTTGCCCGCGTCTTCCGTATCGGCCTGGCCGGTTTTCCGGTCCTGCTCGACCCGGTTCCAAATGGCCGTGAACTCCGACTCGACCATTGTGGGCGGCACCTCGAACGTCGCCGCCTGCGCTAGCTGGTCCAGCAACACGCGCTTCAAACGCAACCGACTACCGCGATCGTATTCCCGCTGAATTTGCTCGCCCACACGCTCCCGTAGCTGGTCCATCGACTCGAAGCCAAGTTTCGTCGCCAGCGCATCGTCAATAATTACGGGTGCCGGGGCGGCCAGGGCCGTGGCGGTCAGCTCGAACGTCGCGGGCTTACCGGCCAGTTCGGCGGCGTGATATTTATCGGGGAACGTGACCTCGATCGTACGCTGCTCGCCGGGCTTCATGCCGACCATGCCCTCGCTGAACCCGGGAATAAAGCCGTCTGCGCCGAGTTCCACCGGCATCGCCGTGCCGGTACCGCCGCTGAACGGTACGCCGTCGACCTTTCCTACGAAATCGACCGTTAGCTGATCGCCCGTCTGCGCGCCGCGATCATCGGTCACGGGGGCCCAGTCCTTCTGGTTCTTGGCGATCTCAGCCAGCGCCAAATCGATCGACTCTGCCGTCGGCTCGGCCTTCAGTTGCGTCAGGTGCAACGCCGCGAAGTCAGGCATCGCTACGTCTGGCAGCAACTCCAGCTCGACCGTGAACTCCAGGTCCTGCTGGTCGGCAATCTTGGTCACCTCCACCTTCGGCTGCCCGGCAGCGCGTAGGCCGCGGTCGCTCAGGACCTGCTGGGTGGCGCTATTCACGCTTTCTTCTAGCACCTCGGACATCACGGCCGTGCCGTAGCGCTGCTTCACGATCGATAGCGGCACCTTACCAGGGCGAAAGCCGGGCATGTTCACCGACTTGCCGATCTCCATCAGGCGTTGGGCGCGCTTACCCTCGATGTCGGCGGCCGGAACGACAATGGCAAAGCCGCGGCGAAGGCCGTCGGACAGCGTCTCGGTAACCTGCATAAACCTGGTGTTCCCTTCTAAGCACGGCGAGTGGTGCGGGCGGAGGGACTTGAACCCCCACGGCTTGCGCCACCAGAACCTAAATCTGGCGTGTCTACCATTTCACCACGCCCGCGGTGCCACTTGTATGACCGTCGGGGCGTGTAGCGGGTGTAGACCGGGTGGGTCAACCAGGTGCCGCCGTTTCAGCCGGGCCGCCCGGCCCAGACCTGAAATCCGGCGCCCATCAGCACTACCCCAGCCGTAGTCAGCCCGGCGGCAAGCCATAGCCGGCGCCGCCCCGGATGCTGCGCATTGCAGGCTGTAACATAGGCTGGCGGGATCAGTAACGGCCAGGCCAGACCCATTATGATCGCCATCGGCCATGCGCTATCGGCGGCCATCCGTTCCGAAATCAGCAGCACCGCCAATGGCATCGACGCCGTCAGCCAGACCCCACCTGGGGTCCCAAGCAGGATAATGCCGCCCAGCATGCAGCCTACCGTCACGATCAGAACGCCGGCACCCCGGCTAATCCGGGATAGTTTAGGCCCACCCCTTGGCAAGTTTGCGCACGGCCGTGCTGGCCTGCACCTTGCCGTCGCCGGCGTAGTCCTCGTGATAGGCCTCGATCTTAGCTGGGTCATACAGGTAGTTGACCATGGCAGTCGCACTTTCCCGCATCCCCTTCACCGACACATCGGCACCCATAATCACCCGCTCGATCCGGGCACCGTTCGACAGGTGGAAGTGGGCCACCGGATCCAGCGCGCGCCGGCCCCGCTTTTCATGCAGCAGGTACTGTGACGCGAGCCGGATGAGAATCGGTTCCGCCACCCGGGCGACGGCCGGATTACGCCGCCACGTCCGGCTATGGAGTACCGCCCGCAACGACTCGCTGGCCGCCGGCACCGGGTCCTGCTTGGCCGTGCCCAATGCAACGCGCAGCGCCGCCGCCTCATCGTCACTCAGCAGGCCAGAGTCGTTATTGGCTAGTTTGGGGTCTAGCCATTTGCGAAAGCCCGGGATGGGCGACAGCGTCGCGAAGGCCTTCAGCGCCGGCATGTCGCGGCCGAGCAACTCCACAACCCGTTTGATTAGGAAATTACCAAAACTAATGCCCGCCAAACCGCGCTGGCAATTGCTGATGGAGTAGAAGATAGCCGTATCGGCCTCACCCGGGTCGAGCAGCGGCGCCTTGTGGTCCAGCAGGCCCTGCACACTGCCCGACAGGCCACGGACGAGTGCGACTTCGACGAAGATCAACGGCTCCCCCGGCATCCGGTGGTGGAACAGGGCATAGCATCGCCGGTCGCTGTCCAGCCGGTTTTTCAGGTCGGTCCAGGACCGTATTTCATGCACCGCCTCATACCCGACCAGCCGTTCCAGCAGCACGGCGGGGCTGTTCCAGTCGATGCGGACGAGCTCCAAAAAGCCGACATCGAACCAACTGCCGAGCAGATGATGCAGGTCCGCCTCCAGCGCCATCAGCCGTTTATCAGTGGCCATGAGGTCGAGCAGCGTTGCGCGCAGGTCCACCAGGAATTTCATACCAGCCGGAATGGTGGTGAACTGGGTCAGCAGGCGAACCCGCGGCGGCTCCAGCGCGCGGCGCAGGGCCACGGTCGCCATCGCCCGGTCCTCCGGCGTCGCCGCCGCTTCCATCGTCGCATACGCAGCCGCAACGCTGGCCGGGTTGCTGTCGAACGCGGCCAGATCTAGCAGGAAGGCGCGGCGACCCGCATCCGGCAGCGTTAGATACGTTTCCGCAAGCTTCGCCGCACGGTTGCGGGCACTGATCTCTCCCCCGCGCGCATCGAGGCATGCGCGCATTTGGGCGGCGATGCCCTCATCGGCTTCACCAACCCCCTGCCCCATGTCGCGCCACACGCTGGATATGCGGCGGATGGCACGGTCAAATAGGCCGATCTGGACTGCGGTTTCGCTCATCGCGTTCCTCCTTTTCACAGCTATACCCGAAAAAACGCCGCGTCGGCAAAGGCTTGGGCCAAGTGCCCGGCCAAATCCTCGGCCAGCAACCCGGGACCCGCCAGCGCCGCCGCCCTGCCGTGCACCCACGCGGCAGCGCAGGCAGCGTCCCATGGTGGCATACCCTGCGCCAGGTTCCCGGCTACGATCCCCGCCAGCACGTCCCCAGACCCGGCGGTTGCGAGCCAGGGTGGGGCATTGTCATTGATTGCACAGCGGCCGTCCGGGGCGGCGATGACGGTGTCTGCCCCCTTCAACAGCACAACCGTCCCGACGGTCCGGGCAGCGTTCCGGGTGGCGGTCAGTCGGTCCGCTCCGATCGGGCCGAATAGCCGCTCGAACTCACCCGCATGGGGTGTCAGCACGGCGCATCCCGACAGCGCTGCGACCGGACCGTGCAACGCGCCCGCGTCGGCCACCACCAGCCGGCCTGCCAGGGCGGGTAGGGTCGCAGCGGCCGTCGCGTGATCCAGGCCGGGCCCGCATAGCCAGACGGTGCGACGGGCATCAAGCACCAGCTCGGCAAGCGCTGCGTTCGTCACGATCACACCCGGGTCGGTGCCGGCATAGGGGGCCAGGTCTGGGGCGGCGATCGTGACCAGCCCGGCCCCGGCCCGGCGCGCTGCCGCGGCTGCCAGACGCGCGGCCCCGGACATCGGGCCGCCCAGGATCGTCACGTGGCCCCGAGCGTATTTGTGCGACGCGCCATCCGGGACCGGCACCAGCCACAAAACGGGCGTGTTGCGCCATGTGGTACCCAGCCCATCCAATGCGGCTGCCGGCATGCCGATGGTGGCAATTGTTAATGCCCCACACAGCGCCCGCCCTGGCAGCAACAGGTGGCCCGGCTTGGCACGCACGAACGTGACAGTGGCTTCCGCCGCCCGGACCCGGCCGCATGGCTGGCCCGTGGCACCGTCCAGCCCGCTGGGCACATCGATGGCCAACACCCGCCGGGCGGCAGCCAGCGTCTCGGCAACGATGTCGGGCACAGTATCGCGCAGCCCGGCACCAAACACGCCGTCGATAACCAGGTCGACCCGCGCAGCCTCCTTTGCAGTGAACGGAACCGCGCGCCCGGGCGGGACACAATTCCACCCCGCCACCACGACGGGCCAGCCCGCCTGCGCCAGGCACCGTGCCGCCGCCACCCCGTCGCGGCCATTCATGCCCGGGCCGCACAGCACCAGCACCCGGCATGGCCCACCCCGCATCGCCACCCGCGCTACCGCCCACCCGGCAGCTGCCACGAGTTGGTCGACCGGCATCCCCAGGCCAGGCGCCCGTGCATCGGCCAAAGCCATTTCGGCCGGGGTGAGAAGTACTTCCGGTTTTGCCTGAAACGACATAGCCCTACCTTGGCGTGATTTTGCGCCCGAATCGAGGAGGTCGCGCATGGCAATCGTCATCACCGTGGCGCAACAAAAGGGCGGCGCGGGGAAAACGACGCTGGTCGCCAACCTGGCCGCCGCCCTTGCCGCCACGCGCCGGGTGGCTGTGCTGGACATCGATCCGCAACACACGCTGGTCCAGTGGCATGCACTGCGGGCCGGGCAGGACGTGCCGGCCATCACGCTGTCGGACCATGCCGGCTGGCGGCTGGCGTCCACGATCGACCAGTTACGCGCCAACCACGATGTCGTGGTGATCGACAGCGCGCCGCAGGTCGACCATGACGCCCGCCGGGCCATCCGGGCGGCCAGTGTCGTGCTGGTCCCGGTCCAACCGAGCCCACCGGACATCTGGGCGGCCGGTGCCACACTGCGCCTGGTATCCGAGGAAAAGCGGGCGGCCCATGTTGTACTGAACCGCGCCGGAACGGGCGCCCGGGTACGGGAGTCGACCGCGCGTACATTGCTGGCACACGGATTGACGGTGTTGCCGGAGTCACTCGGTAACCGTGCCGCGTTCAATCACGCGTTCGGACGCGGGCTGGGCGTGACGGAAGACGCGCCGCGTTCGGCGGCGGCGGCCGAGATGTGGGCGCTGCTGGCCGCCGTACTTTCCCGCGTGACCGGATGAACTACCTATGGGCAGCCGCGTTAGCCCGGCACGATTACTAACGGAGGTTGTATATGCGTATCCTACTGATTGCCGGCCTTATTGGCCTTGCCGCGCTGCCTGCCCCGGCCCACGCCATTGGCTGCGCCAGCGGCGCGGTTGTCGGCGGTGTCGGTGGGCACTTCGCCGGGCATCACGGCTTGCTGGGTGCTGCCGCGGGCTGCGCGATCGGGCATCACGAAGCCGTTAAGCGGGACCGGGAACGGGCCGCATCCCAGACCGCCGAGAGCCGCCAGCGGGAGCAAGCGGACCTGGAGCGCGCCCGGCAGCCCCGCCCGTATTGATTTTCGCGTGTCCAGCCCGGGTTGCCTACCTGGGCTGGTCATGGCTTTTATCGCTTCAGGGCGCTAGCTGTAGCGACGCGTCGACGATTTCCTGATCATCGGGTGACCGGTGAAGTGTAAATCCGAGATGCCGCATGAACGCGAGCATCGGGGCGTTTTCGGCCAAGACCTGGCCTTCTATTTCCCGGATTTCCTGCGTGCGGCCCCAATCGATCAGGCGCTGCATTAGCCGGCGCCCCACGCCTTGGCCCTTCATCGAACCCTCAACAACAACGGCGAATTCGCCACGCGGCGTGTAGGGCTCGCGAACCAGCCGGGCGACGCCAACCGTTTGGTCAGGTCCGCCAACAATGCTCCGGACAGCCACAAACGCCATCTCCCGGTCGTAATCAACCTGCGTCATTCGGGCGATTTGCTCCGGCGACAGGGCACGGACCATGCTGAAAAATCGGTAGCGCACATCCTGGGGTGTAAGCCGGGTGAATAGCGCGGCATGGGCCTCGGCGTCTTCGGGTCGAATTGGGCGGATCGTCAGGGTTCCGCCGTTGGTTTGCCACTGCTCGATCAGTTCCGCCGGGTACGGCGCGATGGCCAGTTGGCCCACGGTGCCGGCGGGGCGAAGACCGATCCAAGCGTCACCCGCCCGCACCCCGTCGGCGTCCGCGAATACCGGGTTGACGTCGATCCCGCCAATTTCCGGGAAGTCCACCACAAGCTGGCTTACCCGTACCAGCGCATCGGCGATCCCAGCCGTGTCCGCCGCGGGCTGTTCATGCAACTCCGCCAAAGTTCGCGCCGCGCGGGTGCGGCCGATCAGCTGCGTGGCGAGCGTGAGGTTCAGCGGCGGCAAGTCGACGGCCACATCGTCCAGCAGGTCGGCCGCGCTGCCCCCCTGGCCGAAGCCGATCGTCGGGCCAAACAGCAGGTCGTCCTGGACGGTTATCCGCACCTCCCGCGCGCGGCCCATTTGGCGCTGCACTAGAAATCCCGGTGGCTGGGCCACCAAAAACACGGGTGGCTGCGCGGCCCGCCGTTCCTCGAGCCGGGCGGCGGCGGCAATTACGGCGGGGCCATCCATCAGGTCGAGGACAACGCCGCCGGGTCCGCGGGCGCCGGGGCGTGTGATGCGGGCTAATTTCAACACGGCGGGGAAGCCCAGAGCGATTGCGGCGGTCGCGGCCGCGGCGGCGGTCAGCGCGGGGGCGGTTGGCACCGTACGCATGCCGTAAGCGTTCAGCACCGCCAGCGCCTCGTGCTGCAACAGCCCAGTGCGGCCCGCCGCGTGTACGGTATCTAGGATGGCACGGACCGCGGCGCGATCGGGCGCGATCGTCAGCACGGCGCTGTCCGGCAGCTCGCGCGCCGCCGCCCGGGCGCGGCGTTGTTCCAGTAATTGGCCAAAGCCGCGCATCGCCTGCTCCGGGGTGGCAAAGACGGGTACGCCAGCTTCGGCCAGGAATTTCCGGTGCGGGGCAGCCGTCGTCTCCCCCAAAATAGCGGCCAGCATGGGTATCTTGAGGCTGGCAAAGCTGGCCGCCAGTCCTGCAACCGCGGCAGTGTCCGCATCCCCGGTCGGGGCCATGACGACAACGACGCCCCCGACCTCTGCCGCGCCAGAGAGCAGACTTGCTGCCTCCGCCAGGCGGATCGGCTGGTCCGGGCCTGTCCACACCACGCCCAGGCCGGCCGGCGTTGCAGGCAGCCGCATGTCCAGCACGGTGCGTGTCGCGGGAGTAAGCGACGCGATCGGGATATTGAGTGTCAATGCCGCATCCGCCGCAAGCTGGCCGGGGCCGACGGCGTTGGTAACGATAGCCACACTCTCAGTCCGTAATGGCCGGGCGCGGGTCAGAGTCTCTGCAGCGGCTAGCAAGTCGGCCAGACGTTCCACCCGGATAATCCCGGCCCGGCGCAATGCCGCGTTGAATGCCCGATCGGCCAGGCCGGTGGGGTCCGACAGTCGTGCCCCGGCGCGGATGGCAACGACAGGGCGCAGGCGCGCGGCGGCGCGG
The DNA here is from genome assembly GCA_043788425.1 of Rhodospirillales bacterium. Taxonomy (GTDB): domain Bacteria; phylum Pseudomonadota; class Alphaproteobacteria; order Acetobacterales; family Acetobacteraceae; genus JANPPS01. The sequence continues at coordinate 999 of JAYVTX010000108.1, read as the reverse complement.
GCGGCGGACAGGAACGAGCGGCGACTGCGGATCGTGCGGATGTCCAGCAGGATCGCGCCCGTCCCCGGGTCCCGCGCCAGCCAATCGAGCGTGATGGCAAAGCCCATGTCCGCGGCGCCGCCTAGCCCCACGACATGGCTGAAACCGACCCCGTTTGGCTCCGCCCAATCCAGCACCGACCGGCAAAGGGCGGCAGATTGCGATACGAGCGCCACACGCCCGGGCTTTGCTGCCATCGGCCCGGCGGTCGCGTTTAGCTTCAGGGCCGGCACCATGATGCCGAATGCCGACGGTCCCATGACCCGCACCCGCGCCGCCTGTGCGGCCGTGGCAAGGTCGGGCGCGGGCGTCAGGCAAATAGCGGCCATGGTGCCCAACTGGCCTATGGCGGCTATGGCAGCGCCAGCGTCGTCCGGTGCCGTGGTAATCAGCGCCAGATCGGGCGGCGTTGGCAGATCCTCGGCACGGTCAACGGTCGTGATGGTGCCCGCAAATCCGCCGTCGCGCAGGTTCTGCAGCACAGATTGCCCCAATGCCGTGCCAGCACCGACGACGCCAATCGAACGCGGTTTGAACAGGTACTCCGGCCGGAAACGGCTTTTACCGATCGACGCTCCCATACACTGGCCCCTCTATCCGAGCGGCCCGTGTAGCACAGCCCTACAGCGGCCGCTTAATCAGCGCCGCAACCTCACCAATAATGCCCCGGCGGAACGCCAGCACGCAGGCCACGAAGATCACACCCTGTGCCACCGTCACCCATGACCCGGCACCGGACAGCGCGCTTTCGGTCCAGACGATCACGCTGGCGCCGACGACCGGGCCGAAGATGGTACCCAGGCCGCCCAGGAGCGCCATCAGAACAACCTCCCCCGACATCGCATAGTTCACGTCCGTCAACGTGGCGATCCCGAACACCAGCGCCTTTGTCCCGCCCGCGATGCCCGCGATGAAGGTACTCAGGATGAACGCCACCAGCTTGTAGTCGTCTACCCGGTA
>JAYVTX010000107.1:0-4526 GCA_043788425.1 Rhodospirillales bacterium | reverse complement strand
TTGGGCGACGTGATGCGCGACGCATCGATCTGCGGCCTGGGCCAGGCAGCGTCCAATCCGCTTACGTGCGTCATCAAATATTTCCCGCACCTAATGATCAACCGGGAGGCCGCCGAATGAGCAGCACCACCATCCAAGGCCCGCGAACCTTGGAAGCGACCGACACCCAAGGCCTGGCGTTCGAGCTGGACGGCGTCCGCGTCTATGCCCAGGCCGGCGAGAGCGTGTGGGACGTCGCCCGCCGTCACGGCAACACAATACCCCATCTGTGCCACCGCCCGGAGCCCGGCTACCGCCCCGACGGCAACTGCCGCGTCTGCATGGTGGAAATCGAGGGCGAGCGCGTGCTGGCCCCGTCGTGCAAACGGATGCCCGCCATCGGCATGAAGGTTCATACCGACACCGAGCGTGCGACCAAGGCACGGCACATGGTGATGGAGCTGTTGGTCGCCGATCAGCCCGCCCGCGCCACCAGCCACGATCCGACCAGCGCATTTTGGGGTTGGGCCGACAAAACCGGCGTCACCGAAAGCCGCCTACCGGCAACCGCACGCTGGACCCATGACCCGAGCCACCCGGCGATGCGCGTGAACCTCGATGCGTGCATCCAGTGTAATTTATGCGTCCGCGCCTGTCGCGAAGTGCAGGTCAACGACGTGATCGGCATGGCGTATCGCAACATGGACAGCAAGCCCGTGTTCGACATGGACGACCCGATGGGCGACAGCACCTGCGTCGCCTGCGGTGAGTGCGTGCAGGCCTGCCCGACCGGGGCACTGATGCCGGCCGTGTATCTGGACGAGAACGAAACCCGCGTGAAATGGCCCGACCGGGTCGTGCAGTCGCTGTGCCCGTATTGCGGCGTCGGCTGCCAAGTAGGGTACGAGGTGCTGGACGAGAAGATCGTTTATGCGACCGGCAAGAACGGCCCCGCGAACCACAACCGGCTATGTGTGAAGGGCCGGTTCGGCTTCGACTACATCCACCATCCGCACCGCCTGACGAAGCCGCTAATCCGCCTGCCGAACATGCCGAAGGACGCCAACGACCAGGTCGATCCAGCCAACCCGTGGACCCATTTCCGCGAGGCCACATGGGACGAGGCGCTGGATCTGGCCGCCGGGGGCTTTGATCGCATCCGCCGTGGACAGGGCCCGCGCGCGCTGGCCGGGTTCGGCTCGGCCAAGGGTTCGAACGAGGAAGCGTATTTGTTCCAAAAGCTGATCCGAACCGGGTTCGGCAGCAATAACGTCGACCACTGCACGCGCCTCTGTCACGCGTCGTCGGTGGCAGCGTTGATGGAGGGCCTGAACTCCGGCGCCGTCAGCGCACCGTTCGCAGCGGCGTTGGATGCGGAGGTGATCATCATCATCGGCGCCAACCCGGCCGTAAACCATCCCGTGGCCGCGACCTTTATCAAGAATGCGGTGAAAAAAGGCGCCAAGCTGGTCATCATGGACCCGCGCCGGCAGCAGCTCAGCCGTCACGCGGTACATCATCTGGCCTTTAAACCAGGGTCGGACGTGGCGCTGCTGAACGCCATGCTGCACACGATCATCACCGAGGGCCTGACCGACCAGCAGTTCATTGCCGGCTACACGGAAGGCTATGAGGAGCTGCGGGAGCGCATCCAGGACTACCCGCCCGAGGCGATGGAGGCCGTGTGCGGTATCCCGGCGGCGACCATACGTGAGGTCGCCCGGCTCTATGCCCGGTCGCGCGCGTCGTTGGTGTTCTGGGGCATGGGCATCAGCCAGCACGTGCATGGGACGGATAATTCTCGGTGCTTGATCGCACTGGCACTCGTTACAGGGCAGATCGGGCGGCCCGGCACCGGGCTACATCCGCTGCGGGGCCAGAACAACGTGCAGGGTGCGAGCGACGCCGGGCTGATACCGATGGTGCTGCCGGATTATCAATCGGTCGAGGACCCGACCATCCGCGCCCATTTCGAACAGTACTGGAACCACTCGATCGACCCGGTCGCGGGCTTGACGGTGGTGGAGATCATGAACGCCATACACGCCGGCACAATAACAGGCATGTATATCGAGGGCGAAAACCCCGCCATGTCCGACCCCGATCTGAACCATGCCCGCGGCGCTTTGGCCAAGCTGGAGCACCTGGTCGTTCAGGACCTGTTCCTGACCGAAACGGCGTTCCATGCGGACGTGGTGCTGCCTGCGTCGGCATTCGCGGAAAAGGACGGCACGTTTACCAACACCGACCGGCGCGTGCAGATCGGCCGCGCGGTGCTGACCCCGCCGGGCGAGGCACGGCAGGATTGGCAGATCATCCAGGCCATCGGCCAGCGTCTGGGGCTGCCGTGGAACTATACCCACCCGTCGCAGATCTTTACGGAGATGGCGGCGGTCATGCCGTCGCTGGCTAACATCAGCTGGGACCGGGTCGCCGCAGAGGGTGCGGTGACGTACCCGAGCGAGGGCGCGGATAAGCCGTCGCACGAGATCATTTTCTACGCCGGGTTCCCCACCGCCTCTGGCCGGGCCAAGATCGTGCCCGCCAACGTGCTGCCCCCGGACGAGCTGCCGGACGTGGAGTACCCAATGGTACTCAGCACCGGCCGCGTGCTGGAGCATTGGCACACCGGTTCCATGACCCGGCGCGCGGGGGTGCTGGACGCGATCGAGCCGGAAGCGACGGCGCTGATGTCGCCCAAGGATTTGTGGCGGCTGCGGCTTGAACCCGGCGCGTATATCCGGCTGGAGACGCGGCGCGGTGCGATCGAGGTGAGGGTGCGTAGCGATCGGGATGTACCGGAGAATATGGTGTTCATGCCGTTCTGCTATGCGGAGGCGGCGGCAAACCTGCTGACGAACCCGGCGTTGGATCCGTTCGGAAAGATCCCGGAGTTCAAATTCTGCGCGGCCAGGGTGTCGGTATTGATGAAGGTGGCGGCGGAGTAAGCGGGCCGCCGGCTCCTTAACCCAGCACGCCCGCCACAGCGCCGCTAAGGCATGTGGCGATCGTGCCGGATACGACCGAGCGGGCGCCGAGGCCTACCACCTCCGCCCGCCGGTCCGGCATCAGCACCGCCAGGCCGCCGACCAGAATACCGAGGCTGCCGAGGTTAGCGAACCCGCACAGGGCAAATATCATAATAACCCGGCTGTGCTGGGACAGGGCCGCGTCCGGTAATCCAGCAAGCTGTAAATAGGCGACGAACTCGTTCAGAACCGTCTTCGTCGCCAGCAGCAGCGCGGCCGCGGTCGACTCAGTCCACGGCACGCCGATCGACCAGACGACAGGGCGAAGCAGCACGGCCAGTGCGCCCTGCAGCGTCCACGGGCCGCCGGGCAACGGCACGGCCGTCAGCGCCATGTTGGCCAGTGCGACCAGACTGACCGTCACCAGCAGGCTGGATGCGATGCCGACAACGGGCGCCATACCGTCCGCCGTACCGCGCACCAGGGCGTCCAGCGTGCCGGCTGCCGGATGCGGCTCGACAGGGACGGTCACGCCCCCCGTCACCCGCCACGGCACCATCAGCGCGGCCACGGCCAGGGCGGCCGGCGTGCTGATGACGCTGGCGATGATGATCGACCCGAGCGCGTTCGGGATCACCGGCGCCAGGATCACGCCATAAATGACCATAACGGTCCCCGCTACCCCGGCCATACCGCAGGTCATGACGGCAAAGATCTCGCCGCGCTGCATGGTGGCCAGGTATTGGCGGATCAGTATCGGTGCCTCGATCATGCCCACGAACACGTGCACCGCCGCCGCCGCCGCGAGTGCACCATCGATACCCAGCGTACGGCGCAGTAGCAGCGCGAGTATGCCCACGACGCGCTGCATAACGCCCCAATGGAACAGCACCGCCCCGAGCGCACTGATAACCAGCACAAGCGGCAGGACCTTGAACGCCAGTATGAACGACGAGCCCGGATGCACCTCCGTGAACGGCAACGCCCCGCCGCCCAGGTAGCCGAACACGAACCCGGTGCCGATTTCAGTCGCGAGGGCCAGTGCCTCGGCGGCATGGACCAGCGTCACGACGGCCTGCCGCGCCGGCGCGACACGCAGTAGCAGGAGGGCCAGCGCCCATTGAAGAATCAGGCCGCCCGCGACCGTACGCCACGGGATGCGCCGGCGGCCGTCGCTCACGGCCCAGGCAAAGGCCAATAGCGCGCCATAGCCGATCAAACCCTGCAACTGGCCCCCGTCATGCTCGTGGCGGGGCAGAGTGGCCTGCGCCCTGCCCCGCTGCAACGGGCTGCGCCGCCACGACCGTGCGTCCTCAATAGGCCATTGGCCCGCCGCACCCAAAGTGTCCACGGACTTCATTGAAGCGGCGCTTGCATGGCTGTAGAAACTAGCTCATTATGATTTCCAAACGATACGGGGCCAAAGCAGCGTGGCCTCGACAGCGTTGCCGCAGAAGTCGTGACATCTCGGCTGGACCTGTTTCTCCTACGAACGGGCTAGCCCCACCAGGTCTGCGCGATGCGGCAAACCAAGGTCCAGGGATGATCGCATCGGAGATCTCATCCCGGTGCCCGATA
>JAYVTX010000106.1:0-3827 GCA_043788425.1 Rhodospirillales bacterium | reverse complement strand
AAGGGCCAGCGGCACGATCAAGCCGGTTTGGGTTTCGCTGCCCACCTCAATCACGGCAAACACGGCCAAGGTGAAGCCGCAGAACTGGCTACCAACGTCGCCCAAAAAGATGCGGGCCCGAGGGAAGTTGAATGGCAGAAAGCCAAGTAGGCTGCCGGCCAGTATGGCGGCGGGGAACTTCGTCATGGCTGCGGTGCTCGTTACCAAGGCAATCGCCGCGATGGCGCTGGTCCCGGCAACCAGGCCGTTCAGCCCATCCATGAAGTTCACTGCGTTCGTGACGTAAACAATCCAGCAAACCGTCAGCACCGGCCCAAACGGACCGAGCGGTAAGGGTCCGAGGTGCGACACCGTCAGTCCGGACGCGACAACCAACCCGGCACCAATCACCTGCGCGGCAAGTTTGATCGTGATGCGAAGGTCGTAAATATCGTCCAGTAAGGCCACGGTGGGAACAACAAGGAAGCCCAGCCCAAGCAGCGCTAGCCCATCCCAACCCGATGAGATCACCACCGCCGTCATCGTACCCAGGAAAACGACCACCGGGCCGAGCCCACCGCCCTTTGGCACCGGCTGAGTATGCGAGCTGCGCGCGTTGGGCCGGTCTACCGGGCCGATCTTAATCATCGCCCAAACAATCGGCGCCGAAAGCCCGGTGGCAAAGATCACGGCAGCCAGCAACGCGAAGGTCAGGTTCAAGCGGCGTCCAATCCACATTTGGCGCGGGCGGCGCATGGGCTATACGGGGGGCAGAATGGCATCGCAACGCTCCGTCAACCGAATCCTGCTGAATGTCCTGCTCGACGGGGCGCTCGCGGCGATTGCTACCCCGGTCGCGCGCTATCTGGCCGACCCGGGCGGCGGATTGCTGCGCCCGCTATGGTTCGTGGGCGGCGGCGCGGTCACGTTGCTATTCGCGGGCCTGTGGTTCCGGATGCCACAGCAATATTGGCGCTTCGCCGGGATCGAAGAACTGCTGAGCCTGGTCGGCAGCGCCGTTGCCAGCGCAATCCTGTTTGCCATCGTGCTAACGGCAGCCGGCTTTCCGCTACCCACGCCGACATTCCCGGTCATTCATGCCCTGGTCCTGATCGTGGCCCTGGGCACGCCCCGGATCATCTATCGCCTACGATTGTCGATGCGCCAAAAGGGCCGGGCCGACGACGCGCAACCCGTGCTGCTGGTCGGTGCCGGCGACGGGGCAGACCTGTTCTTGCGCGCCCTCGGCTGGGGACAGGGCCGGGGCTACCGCGTGCTGGGCCTGCTGAGCCTTCGCCCCGGGCAGGAAGCGCGACGTATCCATGGCCATACGATCCTGGGCAGCATTACCGACGCCGCCGCCGTGCTGACCCGCCTACGTAAGGAGGGGCGGCCCGCCAGCGCATTGGTCGTCACGCAACCCGACCTGTCCGGTGCCATGCTCGCCCGGCTGTTGAGTGTCGCCGACGATGCGGGCGTCCCCGTCCGCCGCGCCCCCCGCCCGACGGCTTTGCAGGAGACCGCGGATCCGAGCGCCAAACTCGAACTCGCACCCGTCGCGATCGAGGACCTGCTGAACCGCGCGCAAGTGCCGCTGGATCGTGAGGGCATGGCGCGCCTGGTACAGGGCCGGGTCGTGCTGGTCACGGGCGCTGGCGGCACCATCGGGGCGGAGCTTGCGCGGCAACTTGCCGGGCTGAGCCCGAAACAGCTTATTTTGCTGGATAATGGCGAATACGCGCTTTGGCAGATCGACCTGGAGCTGGCCGAAAGCCATCCGTCCGTACCGCGCCGCGCATGCATTGCCGATATTCGCGACCGGCTGCGGATAGAGCAGCTGTTTCAGACCCTGCGACCCGAGCTGGTGTTTCATGCCGCCGGGCTGAAGCATGTCCCGATGGTCGAGGCGAACCCGCTAGAGGGTCTGCTGACCAACGCCGTCGGTACCCGGCACGTGGCCGATGCCGCGCGGGCGGTCGGCGCACAAGCGATGGTCCTGATTTCCACCGACAAGGCGGTGAATCCCAGCAGCGTCATGGGCGCAAGCAAGCGATTGGCGGAGCGGTATTGCCAGGCACTGGACCTGATGGGCCGGCGCGCCGGGTCGGGCATGCGATGCGTGACGGTGCGGTTTGGCAACGTGCTCGGCAGCACCGGCAGCGTCGTACCGCTGTTTCGCCGGCAACTGGAACGTGGCGGGCCGCTGACGGTCACGCATCCGGATATCGAGCGCTATTTCATGACCGTGCGCGAGGCGGTGGGCCTGGTACTGCAGGCGAGTGTCGTAGGCGTGCAGGACCGTGACCTGCCGAGCGGCCTAGCCGGTGGGATTTTCGTGCTCGATATGGGCGATCCGGTGAAGATTGCCGATCTGGCGCGCCACATGATCCGCCTGGCCGGCCTGCGCGTGCTGGAGGGTGATACCGCTGGTGAGGGCGTGCGCATCGCCTATACCGGCCTGCGACCCGGGGAGAAACTGCAGGAAGAACTGTTCCATGATGAAGAGCCGCCTGCCGCCACCGGCTATCCCGGCCTGCTGATGGCCAGCCCCCGCGCGGCCGACCCCGCCATCGTCGGACGCGCTATCGATGAGGTTGCCGCCGCCTGCGCCCGGGGCGCCATCGACCCGGCGCTGGTGCTGCTTGGCCGCATGATCCCGGAATTCTCTCGCCACACCGCGCCGGCGCCGTCATCGGTTCAGACCGTGGCGGTGTTATGATCCCGTTTCTAGACCTGAAGGCCCAGCAGGCCCGCATCGCCCCGCTGCTGCAACCGCGCATCGACCGGGTTATGGCGCATTGCCAGTTCGTCCTGGGACCGGAAGTTGCGGAGCTGGAGGGACGGCTGGCCGCCTTCTGCGGTGCCGCGCACTGCGTGGGTGTCAGCTCCGGCACCGACGCGCTGCAGATCGCCATGATGGCAGAGGGGATCGGCCCCGGCGACGCGGTGTTCCTACCCGCCTTCACTTACACGGCCACGGCGGAGGTGCCGTTATTGCTGGGTGCCAGCCCCGTGTTCGTGGACGTCGATCCGGTAACATTCCAGATCGATCCCGTGCATCTCGAACAACGGATTGTCGCTGTGCGCGACGCCGTCGGTCACGCTGGGCGGTTGCGGCCGCGCGCGGTGGTCGGCGTCGACCTGTTCGGCCAGCCCGCCGATTGGCCCGCGCTGCAGGCAATCGCGGCGCGTCACGATCTGTTTTTACTGGACGATTTGGCACAGAGTTTTGGCGCGACGCTCGGCAACACCCGGCTCGGCACGCAGGGCATGGCGACGGCGACCAGCTTCTTTCCGTCCAAGCCGCTGGGCGCCTACGGTGATGGCGGCGCGCTGTTCACCGACGATGCGGACCGCGCGGCGCTGTACCGCAGCCTACGCAGCCATGGTGAGGGCACGACCCGGTACGAGGTTTTGCGTACCGGCATAAACGGGCGACTGGACACGCTACAGGCCGCGATCCTGCTGGCGAAGCTCGATGTGTTCCCGGATGAACTGGACCGGCGGGAACAGGTTGCCCGGTTGTATGACAGTCGCCTAGGTCCTTTGGCCCCGGCCCGGGTGCCGGATAGCACGAGCGCCTGGGCGATATACGCCGTGTTGTTGCCCGACCATGCACCGCGGGACCGGGTGCAGGCGCAACTGCGCGACGCCGGCGTTCCAAGTGCCGTGTACTATCCCCGCCCGCTGCATCGCCAGCCTGCTTATGCTGGGGCGCATGACGGCACCGCCCTGCCCGTGTCCGACGATTTGGCGACGCGGATCATGGCGCTACCGATCCATCCCGATCTGTCGGACACGCAGGCGCACATTGTTTGCGACGCATTGCTGGCTGCAATCGGCTAAAC
>JAYVTX010000105.1:0-3376 GCA_043788425.1 Rhodospirillales bacterium | reverse complement strand
CTGCGCGCAGGTAGCGCCGGCCGAAATCACTGGTAAAGCAGCGAACAGACGCATCGGACCATCGGTCTTAATTTTTACGCGAGTACCCGCCGCGCCTGTTCGCCGTAAAATACGATCAGAATCCTAAAACGACATCCGCTGCCAGCGTGAACACGCCGCGATCCCTGCCGTCGTTAAAGGCGCGAGCACCATTCAGAGTCCGGTCATACCGAACTTCCGGCCGGATCAGCAGCGTGCTGAGCGTCGCGGGCATACCGGCAGGCTTGTAGGTCAGGCCAGCCGTCAGCTCTCCATAAGTCCCAGCCTTCGGCGCAGTAATGAACTGCGCGAACGTCCCGCGCTGCCCATTGGCGTAATCCAGGCTGCCACTTGGGTTTGAGACAAAAAAGTTCTTTGTGTCCCGGAACACTTCTGCCCGGCCGTTAAGCGTTATGGTGTCCGACAGAGTGTAGGCTGCGTACTGGGCGATGCCGAACGCCTCGGCCCGGAAACCGGCTTCCCGCACGTAGTTCACTTCGGTCGTAAGCGTCAGCGCTTCCGTCGTCTTCCAAACCAGTGACGCGTCATTGTAATACCGCAAGGCGCTATTGGCGAACGGCGTATTCCGCTTCGAGTCCTCGGGCCCGATGTGGGTTAGGGCCAGGATGACAACCTTACCCTCGTTCAAATTCAGCCCGAACCCGGCGATCCCGGCCGGGCGGTTGTTGTTATCACCGCTGCCGTAGCCAATGAAGGTATTGGTGCCGCTATCGATCCCGCCATACAGATCCAGCATGTCGTTCACATGCGCGGTGGCCAACACGCCGGTGTGCTTGAACGGCAGGCCGTAATTGAAGATGTAGCTGTGTGAATAGAACGCGTTCGTCTTGGGATCGATCAGCTCGACGCCTAGTGGTGTCGGGTAGATACCAGCCTTCACGTCCAAGCCATTTGCAAAGATGTTCGGAAACCGGACGGAGATGCTGGCCTCCGGAATGTCGATCTGGTTACGGTCGTGGATCAGTTGGTCGAATACACCGAGCGTGTGCGTGATCCGGCTATCGGAGCCATAGGCCAGCTGCAGCTTGAACCCAACATCGATGCTGGTCGCCTTCGGATCGACATCGCGTTGCACGCTGAACAGCAGCTGGTTCAGTACTGGCCGGTTGCTATTATCGGTGAATAGCTGCCCAAAGTTGCGGTGGCTGCGCGGGTCGGAGGTGTTGACGACGATGCCGCCATTAGCCTGCACGCCTAACTTGATCGAGCTTGCCCACTCGCCAAAATTAGCCGGTGCCACGTAGGGCTTCTCCGCCGGGGCTGAAGCCGGGTTACCAGGTAGGCCGGTTTGCTGAGCCGGGGTCTGGGTTTGCGCGATCGCAGGTGCGGTGGCGAGCAGTACACCAACAAGTAGAGCGGGGTTACGCATTTCGCGGGTCTCTTTCATTCTGACGAATGTGGCCGTGCAAAAGGGATGCCACCGCGGCCCGCCAATGACAACGCCCCTGTACCAGATGACACAGGGGCGTTGCATTCAGGTCACAGTTAAGAACGTCACGAAGCTAGGCGGAGTAATACATCTCAAACTCAACGGGGTGCGGGGTGTGTTCAAAGCGATACACCTCGGTCCACTTTAACTCGATGTAGCTTTCGATCTGCTCCTTGCTGAACACGTCGCCAGCCAGCAGGAACTCGTGGTCGGCGGCCAGGCAGCCAAGCGCCTCCCGCAATGACCCGCAAACGGTCGGGATTCCCTTCAGCTCGTCCGGCGGCAGGTCGTACAGGTCCTTGTCCATCGGATCGCCGGGGTGGATCTTGTTCTTGATCCCGTCCAGCCCGGCCATCAACAGCGCCGAGTACGCAAGGTATGGGTTGGCGGTCGCGTCGGGAAACCGTACTTCAACCCGCTTCGCCTTCGGGTTGGTGGTGTACGGGATCCGGCACGACGCCGACCGGTTGCGGGCGGAATAAGCCAACAGCACCGGCGCCTCAAACCCAGGGATCAGACGCTTGTAGCTGTTGGTGCTGGGATTGGTGAACGCGTTGCAGGCCTTGGCGTGCTTGATAATCCCGCCGATGAAATGCAGGCACATCTCCGAAAGATCGGCGTAGCCATTGCCGGCAAATAGCGGCTTGCCGTCCTTCCAAATTGACTGGTGGGTGTGCATGCCGCTGCCGTTATCGCCATAAATCGGCTTGGGCATGAACGTCGCCGTTTTGCCGTAACTATGGGCGACGTTGTGGACGCAGTATTTATAGATCTGCATCTGATCGGCCATCGTAAGCAGGCTGCCGAACTTGGTGCCCAATTCGTGCTGGCTTTGCGCCACCTCGTGATGGTGCTTTTCGATGGGAAGGCCCATTTCGCCCATGCTGCTCAGCATTTCGGCACGTAGGTCGCTCTCGCTATCGACGGGCGGGCACGGGAAGTAGCCGCCCTTGATGCCCGGGCGGTGGCCCATGTTGCCCTCCGGGTATTCCTTCATGTTGGCGCCCGGGCCCTCGATGCTGTCGACGTGGAAGCTGCCGAAGTTGGGGCCAGTGCCAAAGCGGACGCTATCGAAGATGAAGAACTCGGCTTCTGCGCCGACCATTACGCTGTCTCCGATGCCGGACGACGTCACATAAGCCTCGGCTTTTTTTGCCGTGCTGCGCGGATCGCGGACATAGGGCTGCCCGGTGCTTGGCTCGAAGATGTCGCAGAACAGGATCAGGCTTGGCTTGGCCGCAAACGGGTCCATAACCGCTGTCGACGGGTCAGGCATCAGGATCATGTCGCTCTCATTGATGGCCTTCCAGCCGGCAATGCTTGATCCGTCGAACATGATGCCGTCGCGAAACGCATCCTCATCGATTGTCGACACGTGCTGGGCCGTGTGCTGCCACTTGCCGCGCGGATCGGTAAAGCGCAGGTCGACGTACTCGACCTGGTGCTCCTGAAACATCTCAAGCACGTCGGCGACCGTGCTCTTTTTATCCTTCGACATTCTACTGTCCTATGCTGTCCGGAGGCTGGAGTGCGCCCCGGGTGTTGAACCTAAATCGCCTCCGGACCGCGTTCGCCTGTCCGGATACGAATGACTTCATCGATGGTGCTGATGAAGATCTTGCCGTCGCCAATACGCCCCGTGCGGGCGGCGTTCGTGATCGCCTCGACCGCACGCTCCAGCAGGGCGTCGTCGCACACAACCTCGATCTTCACCTTGGGTAGGAAATCCACAACGTATTCAGCCCCCCGATACAGTTCGGTATGACCCTTTTGCCGCCCAAATCCCTTCGCCTCGACGACTGTAATCCCCTGAAGCCCAACCTCGTGCAGCGCCTCCTTTACCTCATCCAGCTTGAAAGGCTTGATGACCGCCTCGATCTTTTTCATGCGTTCCCTCAGGCGTCGCCA
>JAYVTX010000104.1:0-7648 GCA_043788425.1 Rhodospirillales bacterium | reverse complement strand
CGCCCTGCCACGCTTCACGCCGCAGGACTGCGCGAACTACTTCACCGCTGCCGGATATGAGCCAGCCGGATATCAGCCAGACTGATCGGATTCCGCTCTGGCCACGGCCGGCATTGCTGATAGTGGCCGCCGGGTTCAGGTCGGAACCAGCACTGCGACTACCTGATCTCCATCGCCGTCCGCATTCAATCGCTCCGCCGCGCGTTCGAACGCTGCAACCGCAACAGCCGAGAATATGGCCTCGCTTCCCTTCGCCGGCGAACGTGGATCGGTCAGCGCAATGTCTTGCCGATACAGTTCTGACCCCCAAAACTGGAGTGCGGTTGAGTCATGTGCGAGCGAACGCACCGTAAACCCCGCCTGGGTGGCAAGCGTCTGAAGGCTGCCGGGAGTGTGCGCGTAGAAATGCCGGGGCGGGTCGAGCTGCACCCAGTCTGCGCCGTAGGTGCGCCATGCCGCACCGCCCGCGACCGGGATCCGCAGAAGCAATACTCCGCCGGGCGCGAGCAACGCGCGCGCTTGCTGCAGCACCTGCAATTGATTGGGCATATGCTCCAGCGCGTGATGCATGGAGATGCAGTCGAACGGGCCCTCCATCTCGCCCAAGCCGCGCCGGTAGACGCTGATCCGCCCCTGATACAGAAAATCCGCCAGTATGAAGGGATCGGCCCCCAGGGCATTGCGGTAGCCCAGGTCCCGCAGCTCCCGCACGAGCGCACCCTCGCCACAGCCCACGTCCAGGATGCGGGCGTCTGGATGGGGCAGCAACCCAGTATAGAGGGCCAAAAACGGGCTCCGAGCGACCCATGCTTGGCGCGATACGCGCTTGAAATGCCATCGCCGCAGCGCAGACAAGCGTAGCAGAGCCGCCTTTACGTTAGCCTTAGCCCGTGCCCTACGCCCGGCCGGCACCGGTGGATCGGCTGGTGGAGCGTACGAGTAGTAATCGGCCGGGTAGAAGCGCGCCATGTCGTCCGGGTACGCCGAAATCTGCACGCATCCGCAGGCCTGACATTCCACGTAGTCGAACGACTCGCGTAGGCCGAACATCATCTCGCGCGCTACGAGTGGCACAGTTTCGGTGCTGCCGCAGATGCGGCACTGGCCGGCGTGGATCGTTTTGCGGGCAGGGATCAGGCTTTCGACGATGTTTCCCAATGGACTAACCCCGTTGCGAGCTGGAACACGTAGCAAGCGCCAGGTAATTACAAAACTTATTTCAACGGCGGACCAACTGCCCCACGGCGGTCGAGCTGGCGTGCGGGGCTAATGCGCCACAGATTCTTTCTTAACACACGCCCAATTGTATTACTGTACCGTGGATGGAAGGCCGCCATATAGCTGCAATGGCTTTGTAGGTTGATCTTTATAAGTGCGCGGAGCACGGCGCTATCGAGGGGAATACGTTGCCGGAACAACAGCTCCCGCGTCATGGGCGCAAGTGGAAATATCCGATCGAGCCGGCCCTTATTATCCCGACCGACGGCTTTGACATAGTTGGAAGAGGGCGTTTCGTCCCGCACCATCAGGACCTCATCGACCCGGCCATGCGCGCCATGCTTCAGAGTCGCTGCCATGGACGCCCAGTCCCAGGCGTGTAGGTGCCGGGCGGGAACGGTGGTGGCTAGGATTGCCCGGCGAAACAGACCGTAGAGCCGGGCGTTGGCTGCAGGATCGTCCAGGTATCGTGCGACCGCATCGCGGGGTGGCCCGGAAAGCGGTTCGCTCCCGGTTGCAAGCGTCGTTGGCTTGCCCTCCACCGTGAACTGCACCAGCGACACACACCCTATCAGCTCGGGATCGGCATCCAGCCGGTCCGCCATGCGCTCCAGATAGGTCGGCAGGATGAGGTCATCGCCTGCAAGCCACATGAAATACGGCGTGGTGGCTGCGTGCACGAGCCAATGGAAGTTCAGCGTGTGACCGACATTCTCTGGCCGGCGCACATAGGTCACGCGATCATGGGCCGCAGCCAGTCCCTCGCCGATCCGCTGGCTTTCGTCTGTCGACTGATCGTCGCTTAGAAGTATCGATGTGGCTGGCCGGGTCTGCGCCAGAACGCTTTCCACCGTACGCCGCAACGTTGAGGCATTGTTATAGACGGGAACCCCGACAGTGATTGCATTTGGGCCGCCCAGAAAGCTTTTGCCTGGTGTCGTGCCGATTAGCAGGTCCATCACGCGGTCCTTCCTGAAGGCAAAGGCTTAACCCGAGCGGGCTGCTGGTCTTACGCACGGGTCTGCGCGCTCGCCGATCAAACGCCGGGCTGGGCCGGGCCGAGCCTATGGAGGCATGACGTGTCCGCGGCGGGATTCGAACCCACGGCCCCAGGATTCATCCCACTTCGGCTTTCGCCGCCGGGCGCGCTGCCCGTTCGTGGTCTGGACTGTCCCTTCACCATGGGGCCCGTGGGCCCGGTAGGTGCCGCCCGTCCAGTCTCTACACCGTCCGCACCTTTCGGCCCGGCTTGGCTCGGGATTGGCATGGTGCACGGCGCACCGCAGCGTTCCCCGACTTTGAGCGGATCCACGGTGGCGTTTCCGGCCACCGCGCCCAATTACGCACTTCAGGAATCCTGTGCTCTATCCTGCTGAGCTACGCGGACGTCATTGGGCGTCTTTACAGGTTTTCGCCGCCCGCGCACAAGCGGGCATGGAGGGTACGCTGCTTACGATCGACACGCATATCGACATCCCTTGGCCGGCCGAGCGCAATCTGGCCGACCCGGTCCACGATCCGTTCCAGCCAAGCGCCCGGCAGGTTGAGTTTTCGAAGATGGTCGCCGGCGGGCTGCAGGCCGGGTGCTTCGCCGCCTACGTGCCGCAGGGCCCCCGTACGGCCGAGGGCTTTGCGGCCGCAACCGCGCGTGCCTTGGCGATGCTGGATGCGATCAACGGCTATGCCGGGACCCATAACGGCGTGACCGCCCGTATTACGACCAGCGCCGACGCGATCGAACAGGCGGCACGGGATGGCGTGCTGGCCATAATCCCCTGTGTCGAAAACGGTCATTCGATCGGCGAGGACCTCGGCATCCTATCCCGGTTCTACGCCCGCGGTGCCCGCTACATGACGCTGACCCATAACGGGCACAACGCGCTATGTGACAGCAGCAACCCGCGCCGCGACCTGCACGACCCCGAACACCTGCATGGCGGGTTAAGCCCCCTCGGGCGGGAGGCGGTGGCCGAGATGAACCGGCTGGGTATGCTAGTCGACATCAGCCACGTGTCGAAGCAGGGCGCGTTGCAAGCCATGCAGGTGTCGCGAGTGCCGGTTATCGCGACCCATTCGTGCGCCCGCGCGCTGTGCGACGTACCGCGCAATGTGGATGACCAGGTGCTTGACGCGTTACAGGATACCGGTGGCGTGATCAGCATCACCGCCGTGCCGTACTTCGTGAAGCCCGGCGGCAAGTTCGATCAGGTCAGCGTCGCTGACTACGCCGCCCACATCGATTATGTCGTGAACCGTATCGGCCTGGCCCATTGCGGCATCGGCGCGGATTTTGAGGGCGGAGGCGGGGTTACGGGCTGGAACAACGCTGCCGACACGCCAGCCTTAACCGCCGAACTGGCCCGGCGCGGCTATGGCCCGGCCCAGTTGACGGCATTGTGGGGTGGCAACTTTCTCCGGCTATTGCGCCAGGCGGAGGTGGTAGCGGCTGGCCAAAAGTTGCCGATGCCAGCGGCGCTCTAACCAACCACTACGGCGCCCTGGTACACATCGGCGCCTTCGGCCAGGGGATCCCAGACCCCGGCCGGGTGCCTCCAAGGGCTGTAGGCCACCGAACCTTAGTCGAAGCGGCTGCCCGGCATCCCGGGCGCGCAGGTTGGGTGACGCCGCCGAAGTGAAATCCAACTGGACTGAGTAAAGGCCGCGCGGCCCCTGCATCGGATTGCATCAAAAGAAAGGGGCCGCACCGCTTGGCACGGCCCCGCCTGCTTCATGCCGCCTGCGCGATTGCCCCAGCCTGGGCATGGCCAGTCCGCTGCGCCACAGCGTCGTCAAACAGCTGCTGCTCTGCCTGCCGATGCTTGATGGAGAAGCGGATGACCGCTGCACAAGCGGCCGAACCCAGTACGATCCAGCCCAAGGTGTACAACGCGTCCGGCAGGTTGCCTGTGTACTTTAGCAGGAACCCGGCCATCACCGCACCGAGGTTACCGCCGGCGCCAATAATGCCGGCTACGCCACCCAGGGCCTTCCGATCGATGAACGGCACTAATGCGTAGGTCGACCCGCATGCCATGTGGGTGAAAAGGCCAAAGAACAGCATCGCCACGATTGCCGGCCCGATCGAACCCATGGAGGAAAAGGCGAGAAGCCCCACGCCCTCCCCAACCATCAACCCGAACAGCAACCAGGTTCGGCCCTGCAAGCCGAACGTGCCCGCGACCCGGTCGGACGCGATACCGCCAAGAGCGCGCGCGAACAAAGCCAGTAGGCCGAAGCTGCCCGCCGCCATGCCGGCGGAGGTGAGCGACAGACCAAACCGGTCGACATAGTAGCTGGCGGCCACGGCATGGATGAAGATTTCAACGCCGAAGCATGCGCCGTATGTCACGGCAAGCATCCAGACCCGGTAATTGGCCATCGCCTGCTTGAACACGGCCCAGCCGCCGGCTTTGCCCGTGCTGAAGACGATGCCGCGCGCGCGCAGATCGACAATATCGCCCTCCGGCGTGTCCTGCGTGTAGCGCCAGTATAGAACCGCCACGATCAGCATCATAACGCCGGGCACAATCATCGACACGCGCCAGCCCAACGACTGACTAAGCCCCGCACTGACGAGAGCGGTCAGGATCAGGGGCATCACGCTCTGTGTCACGCCGCCGCCCGCATTGCCCCAGCCGCCCACGGTGGCGTTGGCGGTGCCGACGACGTTGGGGGCGAACATGACGGAGGTATGGAACTGGGTGATCACGAAGCTCGCGCCGATCGCGCCAATGGCCAGGCGGAAGACCAGAAACGACTCATAGGACTGGGCGAAGGCGATGCCGAACACAGGGATCGCGCCCAGCACCAGCAGGGCCGTGTACGTCCGCCGCGGCCCGTATTTATCGCACATCGGCCCAATTAGCAGGCGGGCAAGGATCGTGATCCCGACGGCTGCGATATTGATGTTGGCAATCTGACCCGGCGTTAAATTGAACTCACCCTTGATGATCGGCATCAGCGGGGCGACGGCGAACCAGGCAAAGAAGCACACGAAGAAGGCGAGCCACGTGACGTGGAACGCCCGCATTTGCGGTGTGCCCAGGCTGAACAAATTGATCCGGGTAGCCTTGTTAGATTCCATGGTGGTGCCCCGTACGAAAATGGTGGCGGCCGGTGCGATACCGGCCGCCCGGTTGGGTTAGACGCTGACGCCGAGTTTGGCGGCGATCGCGAGAAGCAGGTCGTGGTTGGAGCGCATTGTTTCGGCATTTGATTTCAGAAGCCGAGCATTGCTTTCCATCAGCGCGTGGTTGGCTTCGAGCATGGTGGCGTTGCTTGCGATTGTGGACGCGTTACTGGTCAGGACGGAGAAGTTCTTCGCCAATGCGTCGGCGTTGGAACCGAGCTTGCTGGTATTAGCCTTGAGCATGTCCTTGTTCGACTCAAGCAAGGTGTGGTTGGCGACGAGCGCCTCGCTATTTGCCGTGACCGTCGCGCTGTTGCCGGCAAGCATGCTGGCATTGCGCGACAGAACCTCGCTGTTGCTGCCGATCTTTTCGGAATTGGCAGCAAGTGCCTTGCGATTGGCCTCAACGACTGCCGCATTGCCCTTGATCGCGACGCTGTTTCCAGTCAGGATTTCGTTATTGGCGGTAACGGTCGACGCGTTGCCCCCCAACAGAGCATGGTTGGACACAAGCATCTGCGCATTGGTCGACAAGGCCTTCTTGTTTCCAGCCAGCACGCTGCTGTTCGCGGCCACGATCTCGTGGTTGCTTTCAAGCAGGGCGTGATTGCCCTTCAAGGTCGATGCGTTGCTTTGTAGCAAGGCATTGTTACGAACAAGTAGAGCGGTATTTGCGTCTAGCGTTGCGGTTTCGGTCATAGGACCTCCAGACAAAATTGCCCAACCGGGCAGGGAGGCACATTGTCCCACGACCCTGTGGGCAAGACGCGCTGTGCGGGGCAACGGCTGGGTCACGCCATTGTGCCCGGGTTTTGCACTGCACATCCCGTGCCAAAGCGCATTGTGGCCTGTGGATTGCACAAACTGCTGGTTACCTTGATGAACCCTTAGCCGTAGATGACCTCGGCCCTGCTATGGTCTGGGAGTGCCGGAGGCCAAACCGGCATTAGCGTCGATCTGCAAAAAGCCGGCATCCGAAGCTATGCCGTCGGTGACTGCACTGAACTTGTGCAGGCGGCGCTCACATTCTCACCAAACGTATGCATTATTTGCGATGAGAACCCTGGAACTGCCCTATTTGAGAGCATTGCGGCGGTCGGTCGTTACCGGCCCGTCCCCGTGATTGTGTTCACAACCAACCCAGATGCCGAAAAAATGGCCATTGCGGTGCAGGCCGGCGTGCATGCTTACGTCGTGAACGGTTACCGTGCTGAACGGCTGCGGGCAATTATTCACGTCGCCCAGGCCCGCTTCCGGTTCAATCAGCAAATCCAGGGTGAGCTGGCAGACACGACCAAACGGTTCGAGGAACGCAAGCTGGTCGACCGCGCCAAAGGTATTCTGATGGGCGCCCGGCAGCTGCGTGAGGACGAAGCCTATCGTGCGTTACGACGGGCCGCGATGGATGCCAAACAACGCATCGGCCAGATTTCAGAGCAAGTTATCGAGAGCGCCCGATATGCCGAAGCCATCAACCGCGCCGGCCAACTCCGTATGCTGTCCCAGCGGTTTGTAAAGCTATATGCGCTGTGTTGCGCGGGAATAGCGGGCGCGGAGACTAGTGGCTTGGTAACCGAATCGACGGCCCAGATCGACGGCAATTTGGACGTCCTACGCCGGGCGCTATCCCGGGCAACATTCGGCGATCTGCTGGATGCGGTCCTGTCCCCGTGGGTGGCGATGCGGGCCGCGCTGGACGGCCCGCCGCAGACCGGACAGCTCCTTGCCATCGACACGCTGGCGGAAGCGGTGCTGAACCAAGCCGAAACGCTGACGGAGAATTTGGAGATCGCGGGGTTCGCCGCCGCCCTCCATGTGATCAACGTGTGCGGGCGGCAGCGCATGTTGTCCCAGCGCCTTGCCAAGTCGGCGCTGCTGGCGGTGTTGGTCCCTGACGCTGGCCCATGGGCCGGCGTGGCCCGCGTGGCCGAGACCGAGCTGGTCGATGGCTCGATCTATTTGCAGGCCATGCCGATGACCAACGTCGCCATCGTGACCGAACTGACAGCTGCCGCCGGCACCTGGGCACTATACCAGGAGGCGCTGAAGCGCGCCGCATCACGGCAGGGTAAGCTGTCGATCGAGCAATTGAGTGAGGCGATGCTCGGCCATTTCGACCGACTGACCAGCGAGGTGGAACGGGGGACTCATGCGTTGATCCGCTAATTCACGTCGGCCCGGACCACTGCCGGACCGGCTTGATCAGCTGCCGCCACGCTCCACGGCTTCCGGAAAGAATAGGTCGGCCAGATCGGCGGGCCGGCGCTTCAACGTCCCGGTATCGGCCATGAAATTGGCCAC